>JAUIFC010000023.1 GCA_030429455.1 Bacteroidia bacterium
CACAACAATAGACGCAGTTTTTTATGATAATGGTTCTACATTTCCCGATCCAAGTGGGGCAAGTATGCAATTAGACCCTAATTTTCTAAATGCTGTTGACAATGATAGTGGCGCAAATTGGTGTGAAGGTAGTACAGACTATAACGGAACAGATTTAGGAACACCGGCAGCGGCCAATGTAGCATGTGCTCCAACTTGTCAATTAAATTTAGGTCCAAGCACAGCAGATTGCGACACTGTAAATCCAGGAACTGATGATGATACTTACACAGTGACCTTGGATTATACTGGTGCTGCAACTGGAGAAATTTATGTAGTTAACACGACACCAACTTTTACAGTTGGTGGAGACAACCCGACTAGCGTGGTTGATGGAACCATCATTATTACTGGAGTAACAGAAGGGACAGATATTCAAATTTCTGTTAGCAATATTAATGATGGAGGACTTTGTGATCTTACTTGGGATATTTCAAGTCCAGTTTGTATACCAACAGGTTCTGTTGACATGGAACTGCAAGGTGTTTTAGATTTTTCAATTCCTGGAGATTATGGCGTAAGTGGCGCACAAGGTAAAGGAGTTCATGTTGTTGCCAATGCAGATATTGCAGATTTAAGTGAGTATGGTTTAGGAATAGCTAATAATGGTGGTGGCACCGACGGTCAAGAATACACGTTCCCAGCACAAGCAGCTAGTAGTGGAGACCACATCTTAATAGTAAGAAGCGTTCAAGCCATGGAAGACTTTATGACAACAGCAGGTTATAATTTATTTGACCATGTTTTTGTAGATCCAGGAAACGCGGTTAGTCAAAATGGTGATGATGCCATCGAATTATACAAAAACGGATCTGTTGTTGAAGTTTTTGGAGATGTTAATGTTGATGGATCAGGTCAGCCATGGGAATACTTGGATACTTGGGCTTACAAGGACACCGCAGGTGCTGTATGGCCAACAGGTTGGATTTATGGTGCTGTTAACTGTACAGATTTCCCATCAGGAACGCCTCAAGGAAGCTGGACGATAAATGATATCGATCCGTCTTGTGTTTATCCTTTCCTCGCTACACTTTCAAACAATGATTTTGCTTCTGTCGAATTTAGCATTTACCCTAACCCGGTCAACAATGGTATTGTTAATATTGTTTCCAACACTACTAGTGAAAAAACTATTGAGTTGTTTGATGTCCTTGGTAGAAATGTCATTACAACGTCAACGTCCGATTCTAAATTAGATGTATCTTCTGTTGAAAAAGGTATTTATCTAATGAGAGTAACCATTGAAAATAGTACGGTGACTAAAAAATTAATCATCAACTAGTTTAGAGTTATAATTATAACCAAAAAGCTGTCCGAAAGGACAGCTTTTTTTGTTTAAGAAATATTATTAATTGGTATCTTAATTAATGCACAACTGGTATTTAAAGCAATTGGAAGCATCATTTAATTTTATAAAAAATATTTATTTTAACTATTTTGAATTTATATGTTATGATAAGACAGCTTTTTACATTGGTATTCTTGAGTTTAATCATTCAATCCTGTACAACAGATGATATCCTTCCAGCTTTGGAGTTAGAAATCAATGATACAAATCTTAGCGAGGATAGTGGTATGATAGAGGTAAGAGCAACATTAAATGCTTCTGCATCCGAGGCAATTAGCATTCCTGTCATATTTTCTGGAACAGCCTCTGAAGGCATTGATTTCTCTGTTTCTTCTCCCAGTATCACCATTGCTTCTGGAAATACTCTAGGAACCATTATGATAACTGGATTACAAGATCAAGAGATCGAGGGTAGCGAGACAATTACAGTTTCTTTACAAGACGATTCAGGCTATTTAAACCTTTCAAGCCCCATAGAAATAGCAGTATTGGATGACGATACAGACTCCGATAACGATGGAGTTTTGGACGCCAATGATAATTGCCCAAATGAATTTGGTCCTCCAGAAAATGACGGTTGTCCATTCTTAGGATTTTTAATAAATGAAGTATTATACGATCCACCAAACGACTTGCCTGGCGATGCCAATGGCGATGGCACAAGAAATCCTCTTCAGGATGAATTCATAGAATTTTTTAATTCTGGACCAGCCATAGATTTGTCAGGATATACCATTTCCGATGCCGATCAGGTAAGACATGTTTTTCCTGACGGCAGCGAATTGCCTGTCAATGGCATACTTGTGGTTTTTGGAGGCGGTACACCAACAGGAGCTTTTGGAGGTGCCATCGTGCAAACGGCTTCTTCAGGTCAATTGAATATGAGTAATTCTGGAGACTTTGTCACTTTAGCCGACCAAGATGGAAATGTTGTTTTAACATTTGATGTAGAGCCCTTATCCAATAACCCTAACGAATCTTACACCAGAAATCCAGATTTGTCTGGAGAGTTCGAACAACATGCTGGGATAGATGCCGCTAATGGTGCGCTTTTTTCTCCAGGAACAAAACTTGATGGAAACACATTTTAAGCACTAACATGCAGTACTTAGGGATAGGCATATCGTTGATTTTTATAGTAATTGTTGCACGGTTGCTCTTAAAAAAACACAACCCGCATGCCATATTATTGGTTGCAGGTCTGCTGATGTTGGCTATCTCTTACATTTTAAACTTTCAAATGCCAGCATTAAAAAATGAAACGGGGTTTGTAGGATTTGATTTATTTAGATACATCAAAGAGTCGTTTATCAAAACCAACGCTGGTGTTGGTCTCATGATCATGTCTATTGGTGGTTTTGTGGCCTACATAGACCACATCGGTGCATCCCGTGCATTGGTATTCGTCGCCATGAAACCTTTGAAATTGTTTAAGAAAAAACCTTACATCGCAGCATCTATGGTGATTCCAATTGGTCAAGTATTATTTACTGCGATTCCTTCTGCTGCTGGATTGAGTTTGCTTTTAATGGCATCCTTATTTCCTATTTTGGTACAATTAGGTGTAAGTAAATTATCCGCTGTATCTGTAATTACTGCGACTACAGCCTTTGGGATGGGGCCAGCATCGGGTATAACTGGTAAAGCTTGCGAAATCATAGATATACCTGTAATTGAATACTTTATAGATTCTCAGATTCCTTTAGTATGGCCTTTGTGTATATCTATGATGATTACGTATTATTTTGTAAACAAATATTTTGATCGCAAAGCTGGATCAAATCATGAATCAAAACAAGAAGTATTACATCAAAATAGACTTGATGTTCCCATCATTTATGCTATAATTCCTATACTTCCAATAGTCTTATTAATAATCTTTTCGAAATTATTTACACTTTTCAGCACACCAATTATTTTGGATACCACCACGGCAATGTTCATCAGCTTGTTTGTTGCTTTAATTTTTGAATGGGTTAGAAAAAGAAATTTAAAAGATGTTTTGGATTCTTTAAAAATCTTCTGGAATGGCATGGGTAACATTTTTAAAACCGTTGTTACTTTGATCATTACTGCCGACATTTTCGCTAAAGGATTAATAAGCTTAGGCTTTATTGAAGGTCTCATTGCTTTTGCTCAAAATGCTGGATTTGGAGCTATAGGCATTGGTATTGTCATGGCCGTCATGATATTCTTGGCCTCCATGCTTATGGGAAGTGGTAACGCCTCTTTTTTTGCATTTGGTCCACTTGTTCCAAAAATTTCAAGTTCGCTAGGAGCAGAAACAACATCTATCATATTGCCTATGCAACTTTCTGCATCGATGGGACGCACTGTTTCTCCAGTGGCGGGAGTAATCATTGCTACAGCCGAGATTGCACAAGTATCTACAATAGCGATTGTAAAAAGAAATTTGATTCCGCTTACAGTAGCCCTAATCATCATGTTAACCTATCATTATATCTAGATTGATGCTTACATTATTAAAACATACACAATTATTTGCACCAGAAAAATTGGGCGTTAAAGATATTTTGATCGCTAATAAAAAAATAGTGGCTATTGAAGAAAACCTTGACGAATTTAGAAACAAGCACGTCAAGGTAATCGATGCAAATCGAAAAATTGTGACCCCAGGTTTGATCGACCAACACATCCATGTGATTGGTGCAGGAGGAAAAGATGGTTTTGCGTCTATGACGCCTGAGGTAAACTTAAGCGAACTCATTGCTTATGGGACAACAACAGTTTGTAGTTTACTAGGCACAGATGGAACTGCCAGAAATATAAGAACCTTATATGCAAAGGTGAAAGCCCTCAATCAAGAAGGAATTTCAGCCTATATGTTTAGTGGGTATTACGGCATGGACACTGTGACATTAACGGATAGCATTCAAGGCGACATGCTCTTTATCGACAAAGTTTTAGGTGTAAAAATTGCCATCAGCGACATCCGTTCTTCTTACCCAAGTGCAACAGATTTAGTTCGAAAGCTCAGAGACATTATGGTTGGCGGTATGATTGGAGGCAAAAAAGGAATTTTGCATCTACATCTTGGGAATTTGCCAAGTAAAATGGATGTTCTTTTCGAATTGGTTAATGATTTTCATTTTCCAATAAAACACATTTCACCGACTCATGTTGGGCGGACTAAAGAGTTGTTTGACCAAGCAATAGAATTTGCAAAATTAGGTGGAATGATAGATATCACAACTGCGGCATCACAATATACACCACCTTATAAAGCTGTGTTGTATGCTTTGGAGCAAGGTGTTGAAATGTCTAAAATGACCTTTAGTACAGACGGTAGAGCAGGGCTAACCAAATTTGATGAAGATGGAACTGCCATTGGTGTAAGGGCCGCACCAATTGATAAAAACTTGCAAGAAACCATTTTGCTTGTAAAAGAAGGACATGTTCCTATAGAAGAAGCCTTTAAACTTGTGACAACAAATCCTGCTGCTAATTTGGGTTTAAAACACAAAGGCTCGATACGTGTAGGGAACGATGCTGACTTTTGCTTTTTTGATGAAGATTTGAATTTGACAGATGTTTTTGCAAATGGAAAGCATATGATGAAAAATAAAAATATTATAGTCAAAGGAACTTTTGAACTATAAATCAATACATAAGAGTATGAAGATTTTTAAGATAATATTGGTTCTCAGTGCGACGTTTTGCATGACTAGCCATTATGGACAAAATACTAAGTTAAGCTCGTACACTTTTGGCGAAGGTTTCAATTTTACAAACCCGAATGGCAGTACAATGAAGCTGCAAGGCTATATGCAACCTTATTTCGAATCTAAAACGTACACCGAAGCAGACGAAGATGCCGCCAATAGATTTAGAATGAGACGTCTGCGTTTACGTTTCTCTGGAAAATCTGCCAACGAGAGATTTGGTTACCGACTTCAAGTCGACTTAGCTGGTGCCGACGAAGGAGAAAATGATATAAACAACTTTTTACTAGATGCTTACGTCTCGTACAATGTGGCTAAAAGAATTGAATTTATTTTTGGTCAGCGTGCCACATACACAGATAACAGAGAACTGTTTATGAATTCCAACTCATTACAACTGCCAGAACGTAGTAGATTGACTTCTGTTTTTGCAAGTATTCGAGAATTTGGATTTTTCGCTAAAGGCACCTTTAGAACTGGACGTGGCACATATTTAAAACCCTATATTACAATTACAAATGGCGATGGCGCCAACGTATTTACCAACGATAGGGGCGGTTTAAAATATGGAGCTCGTTTGGACTTTCTGCCTTTTGGTTTGTTTACAAATTTTGGTCAGTTTAGACAAGCAGATGTTGTGAGAGAACTTACACCAAAACTGGTAGTCGGTGTTACTGCAAACTACAACGATGGCATTTCTAGTAGGCGAGGTCGAGACAGTGGACGAATTTTTTACTTGAATGATTTGAATGACAACGGCTTACTCGACGAAGGCGAAGAAAGACTTCCTGATTATTCTAAAATAGGTGTAGATTTTATGTTTAAATACAAGGGATTTTCAGTTATCGGCGAATACCATAAAAGTTTTGTGTCTGTTCCAGATGACATTAATGCTAGAAATGACATTTATGGCGATGACATCACGTTGATTACCGATAGATTTAGAGGACGAGTTAATCCAACCTCTTCAGAATTTAGAGACTACACGCCAGAAGAATATGTAAGACGCCAATTGATGCTTGGTGAAGCCTATAACATTCAAGGCGGCTATTTATTTAAAAACGGAATTTCAGTCGATGCCAGATACACGCATATCAATGCAGATACGCATTCCTTTTTAAACAACGCTACTTTTTTCAATCGAACCGATTATTACACAATTGGATTATCCAAATACTTGACGCGAGGTTATGGTGCTAAGATTCAAGCGTCTTACACATGGATAACAGCAGGCGAATTTGGTATAAGTAATAACGAAGGCGAACCCATTCCAGGTGATGAACGACTATTCAGATTAATCTTAACCCTATCCTTTTAAGATGAAACATCTAATTTCCATATTATGCATTTTATTCAGTTTGTCTATACAAGCTCAATTTAATCCGCAATCTAAAAAGATAACTAATGCATTTTTCCCAGACAGTGATGAAGTGCTAAACACAACACCTGCTTTACAAAAGAAAAAGGGATTTACAGATTATAAAGAGTTAATGCGTTACCTGAATAATCTTGTAGATAATCATCCGGAGAACATTTCATTATCAATAATTGGCGAAAGTCAAAAGGGAAAACAAATTCCAATGGTGAAGCTATCCATACCGAATGGTCAGGAAAAATTAAAAGTGTTTATGCAAGGTGGTCTGCATGGTAATGAACCAGCCAGCACAGAATCTATGCTCTATCTTATGGATCGGTTGCTAAACGATAATGCCTATAAAAAACTGTTGAATAACATTGACTTGGCCATCATTCCTATGGCAAACATCGATGGATTTATAAAAAATAATCGGTATGCAGCCAATGGATTGGACTTAAATAGAGATCAAACTAAGTTGATGGCACCAGAAAGCGTGGCTTTAAAACAAGCTTTTTCAAATTTTAATCCTCATGTTGCCGTCGATTTTCATGAATACAGACCTTACAGGAGAGATTTTGCAAGAATGGGAAGCTTTGGCGTTACCAATATGTACGACGCCATGTTTCTGTACAGTGGCAACCTTAATATTCCAGAAAACTTAAGAAATTTTACAAATAATTTTTTTGTTGAAAATGCCAGAGCAGTCTTAGACCAATACAAGTATACGCATCATCCATACATTTCAACTGTAAAGGTAGATGGCGAAATACATATCAACCAAGGCTCGATAAGTTCCAGGTCAAGTGCTTCTAATTATGGCTTGACAAATACAATTTCTTCTTTAATAGAAATCAGAGGTGTAGGCTTGGGTAAAACATCCTTTAGAAGAAGAATTCATTCCAGCTTTTTAATTGCTGTTTCTTATCTCAAAACAGCTTCTGAAAATATGGAATTGGTAAAAACTGAAATAGAAAAGGCTACAAATCAGACTAATGCTATTGTCGTTGAGCAAGAACGAGGAGTTTATTCAAATGAAATAAAATTTATAGATGTCAATGCTATCGAATATGTAGAAATGGACATGACCGTTAGAGATGCATGGAAAGCCAAGCCTATTCTTAAACGCAAAAGACCTAAAGCATACATCATCGAAACCGACCAAAATGAAATTATAGACAAGCTAAAAGTTCTTGGAGTGGAAATGGAATTTTTGAAAGAAGAAAAAGAACATGTTGTGGAGTGTTACCACATTGATTCAAGATTTGAAAAGCAAATTCGATATGAAAAAATGAAGCTCCAAACGGTAGAAATAAGTTTGCAAGAAAAGAAAATAGTATTTCCAAAAGGAACAGCAATTATAAAAATGGATCAACGCAGAGCTAACCTTGTTGCCGAAGTTCTTGAACCAGAAGCACCAAACAGTTTTGTAAGTTTTGGCGTACTTAAAACTGAAAAAGGAAAAATTTTACCTATCTATAGATTACTTAATTAATAGTCAATAAAAAATTAAATCGATATGAAACGATTACTAAACATACACCACCTTCATATTTTGCTTTTTGCATGTTGTTTAGCCTTCACAACAATTGCTCAAGCTCAACAAGAGTACCAAGAAGAAGATCCAGGTTCTGAAATAGAAACAGAAAAAAATAAGGCCAATTACAATCTTGGGAACGGATTAAACTTTTCATTCAATGAAGGGAATTATACCTTTGGCTTAACGGGCTTTATTCAACCATCGTTTTTTAGACAAGGAGACGTTACTCTTTTTGTTGAAGGATTGCCTATTGAAACCATTGAAAATGATGGCGAAGAGTTTACAAGATTAAACTCTAAACGCTCTTTCCTTCAATTTGAAGGCGCAGCATTGAAAGAAAAAGTATCTTTTTTCATTCAATTGGACTACAGCCGTTCAAATCCTTTAATGGATGCTTGGTTTGCTTATCAGCCAGTGGAGCAAGTCAAAATAAGTTTTGGTCAAAAGCAGACCTTTGTCAATAACAGAGAGATGATGATTAGAGAAGATAGACTTCAGTTTACAGATAGAAGTTTACTAAGTCAAACATTTTCGGAAACAGGAAGAGAATTCGGTGTTTTTGTCGAGTCTTCATTCAAAATTGGCAATACCTTTGGTATTCAACCCATGGCAGCAGTCACCTCTGGTGATGGTCGAAATTCTTTTGGAGAAGATTCTCGTGATTCTGACATTGGCGGTTTAAAAGTAGGTGGACGATTAGACATTTATCCATTAGGATTTTTCAAAGAAGGCAATGACCTTACAAATGTCGATTTAGGGCGTGAAGACTCTCCAAAATTTGTCCTAGGACTGGCAGGAAGTCAAAATACAGGCGCCAGTGGACCAACTGGTGAAGGTCATGAAGATTTCCTTTTATTTGACGAAAATGGCAACGAAAGTCTTCCCGATTACAATCAGCTGTATGTAGATGTTTTATTTAAATATAAAGGATTTTCATTTTTAGCTGAATATGCAAATGCCTCTGCCACGGGTATCGATAAAGTTTTTATAGACGAAGCAGCTACTCAAATACTTGCTCCACAGCAAATTAGTGGGTTGTTAGCACTTGGTGATAGTTATAACTTTCAACTTGGTTATGTCTTTAAAAATGGCTTTAGTGTAGATGTTAGACGTGAAAGTATTAGACCAGAATTCGATACTTTTAGTGGATCGATATTAGGTGAGTTAGATGCCACAACAATTGGCGTGACTAAGTATTTTATAAACAATTCTTTAAAAATCCAATCGTCCTACACACGGATAGAACTTCCAAATGGAGATGGTGTAAATCAAGCTGAAATTTTACTTCAAATAAGTTTATAATGCACATGAAAAGAGTCTGTCTAGCTTTTTCGGCGCTGTGTTTTGTTTTCAATTTTTACAGTCAAAATTTGACTTCAAACAGTACAGGATCATTTATTTATACACCAGTTGGCCCATTAAGCAGCCAACCTGTTGAAGTGTTTTATCATATCCCAAATGGAGACATGACAACCATGCCCATAGTGATGTCTTTTCATGGCGGCAGCAGAAACGGAAGCGATTATAGAAACTATTGGATTGCTATGGCCGACGCCAATGATTTTATGGTTTTCGCTCCAGAGTTTACAACAAGCAACTATCCAGGTTTAGGTGACAATTACCTGATGGCCAATATTTTTGACGATGGAGATAATCCAAGTCCATCGACTTTTAATAATCCAGACGAATGGACATTTTCTATCCTAGACCCTTTATTTGACTATATAAAAGCCGATATAAATGGCACTCAACAACGTTATAATGGATGGGGACATTCTGGTGGCGCACAATTCTTACACCGCTTTGTGTTGTACATGCCCAACAGTAATTTGGACGTTGCCGTGTGTTCCAATGCAGGCTGGTACACCGTTCCAGAAAATGGCGTTAGTTTCCCTTATGGCATTTTAAATGGACAATTGCCTAACAGCGATTTGATCTCGGCATTTAGCAAAAAGCTTATCGTTCATTTAGGACAAAATGATATTGACCCAAATTCGCCAGGATTGCGACATAATACCACTGTAGACAATCAGCAAGGCTTATTTAGACTAGAAAGAGGGCAATACTTTTTTAGCACCAGTCAAACTAAAGCTCAAAATCAAAACGCTACCTTTAATTGGGAAAAACATGAAGTGCCAAATGTTGGTCATGACCCTCAACAAATGGCAAATGATGCGCTTCCATACATTTTGATGAATACGCTTTCCATAAATCAAACTGTCATGAATTCGCCTCTTGAAACTGTAAGTCTGTTTCCTAATCCTGTGCAAACTGGAGTTGTAAGCATAAGTGTTAAAAGCGATTTGGCGTTTGATGTCCAGGTGTTCAATGTTTTAGGTCAACCTGTTATTGGTCAATCTGCGAAAGGTCCAGTGGAATTGGACGTGTCTCATTTAAAATCAGGTATTTACCTAGCAAAAATTTCAACCAATTACAAAGCGATAACCAAAAAATTGGTTATTGAATAGTTGAATTTCAATTATTAAAATGGCCGTTTTAGTTTCAAAAGACGATTAAGTTTTACCCTATTCTTAAAATGATCATTTAGGGTGTGCTGAATAAGTCAGTCGTATAATATCTTTTTCGTTGCCTACTAATAGCTTCGGAACTTGTTTTACACAATTTGACACCAAAGTAGCGATAATTGTGAGACGTTTAATTAACCTTGTCACCAAAAAACTTCACGAAGTTTACAGAATCGAGTATGAGGATGAGATAAAAGCCTATCTAAACATTCTTCACAGTTCAAGTCGTGTCGATGCGGTTTACAGATTACCAAAGTCAATTTAACGCGTATAGGCATTACAACCTATTCCAATACATCAACGATCAAGTAAATGCCTTTCCCTTTCTAAGGATAGCCATAAGACGCCGCTTGATTTATTCCAAACCCAAAACCCAACCTAAACCTTATCATCAACTGACTATCGTCATATGTGCTAATTTATAAGGGGTCTATCTTTGTACCATAACCAATTTTTGAAAAATAACTGCGCTTTGTGAAATTCTAGTTGTTTTTAGGATAGAAATGTGGAGTATTTTTGTGGATATGTGCTAGTTGGCTCTCATTTGCGAAGAACACGTGTTTGAAAGATTAGATAAAACACGTATTTTTGCCACAAAGATCATTATTATGAATACTAAATTAACTTTGACAATAGAAAAAGAGGTCATTGAAATTGCAAAAGAATACGCAAAAGAAAAAGGACAAAGTTTGTCGGAAATGGTCGAAAACTATTTCAAATTTGTTACTGTTAAAAGAATGAAAATTAAGGAAAAGCAACTTTCCCCTAGAGTTAGAAAGTTAAGAGGAATTATCAAAGCCGATGATAATTTTGATTACAAACAGATTTTAACCGAAGAGCTTTCAAAGAAATATGGAGTATAAACTTTTCATAGACTCTGACGTTGTCATTGATTTTTTTACTGACCGAGAACCTCATGCAAATCCTGCGAGTGAACTTTTTGAACTCAATGAACAAGGAAAATTAAAATTGTACCTATCTGCTGTAAGTATAAATAATATATACTATATCGTAAGAAGATTTTTAGGACATAAAAAAACACTCGAAGTCGTTGAGACACTGACTGAAATGACAGAAATTGTGGGAACAACAAAAAAGGAAATTTTACAGGCGTTGAAGAATAATTTTAATGATTATGAAGATTCTGTTCAATATTCCTCCGCACTAACAATTAAAGATTTAGATTTAATAATAACGAGAAATATAAAAGACTATAGGAATTCTTCAATAGCCGTTATGACACCATTGAATTTTCTAAAAATCAGAGATAAAAACGAGAGCTAAGAACTAAGTTTTTCACGATATGTATCCAGACAGGCTGTTGCATCCCCAGGACTGCCTGTTCGCTCTTTTTGGCGGAAACAATGAAAAATCGGGTTGAGCCCTTCTACCGAAATTTCGGTTTCAGGACAAGCTATACCTAATGGATATAGCTAAAAGTTTGTAAAAATTCCTTTCGGGGATATCGATTTAAAGGTTGGACAATTTCCAACTTGTTTTGGTGGGTTTTTTATGTTCAGAGTTTCTTTGCAATGCTTTTTTATAAATCATAGTCCACAACTATTGATTTTATAGGGCTTTTATTCTAAACCATCATTTGAGATAACAAAAACGGATGGCGTTTTATGCATCAGCTATACTATTAAACTGCCAAAAAACTTGAAACTAGTAAAACTTAAGTCTATATAAAGCAAAAATGTGGTGTATTTTTGTGGATGTGTGCTAGTTAGCTACATGATAAAGGAAGATGAAATATATAATCGTAATAGTATTTATACTTCACGGATGTTCACATTCTGAATCAAAATCTGCTGAGGTCCTTAATGGAACTGAAGAGCAAAAACAATTGACAATCTCTGATTCGATGAGTATTTCAAGTATTGTTCCTTATGGTTTAAATCCAAAGACTCCTTTACAGAAGGACTTAATAGAGGTTAGTAGAATCAATAATGATTCTCTAAAATTCCAGAATGGAACTGCATACCTGAATGGACGAATTTTTGACGGATGCACATATCAAGTTTTTGAGAACAACGATCATAGATACAGATACACAAAATTTGAAAATAGAAAAAAAGTTTGGCAAATTGGATACTATGCGAATGGCATTCTTGACCATGATTTCCATGTATTCAACGATAAGAATAAAGGAAGTCAAAGGATGTGGAGAGGAGATGGGTCACTCTATATTGACAATTTTTTCTTAGAAGGAGGAATAATGCATGGAGTACAAAAGCGATGGCATTCAGATAATAAATTAGCAATGGAAAGCAAATATGATGAAGGAAAGCTGATTTACAAAAAAGAATATGACGAATTGGGAAATTTGATTAATCCAGAATGAATCCAGTAGGTAACAAAGAACGTATAGAGCTCATACCTTTGATTACACTAAAATTTATGTATTTTTAATTTACATAAAATTAGTGTAAGATGCTCTTGCTGTAGAACAGTAAGAGCTATATACCAAAATGTTAGCAAACATATGAAACAAACACTCTTCCTTATTTTGGCAATTATACTGTTGAATTCAACCAATGCACAAGAATTCAACCCAAATATTGATAAAGATTCATTATTTCAAGTAGTTATAAAAAAAGTTCATCCAACCAAAGTTAAGGATATAACTAAAGCATATGAAGATGGAAGTTCTCAATTTAAAGAACTTATATTAATGAGACTTTCAATGAATATAAGTAGTAAGGAAGAGCTAATAAATAATCTTAAAGCCAATCAAAATAATATTCAAACACTTATTGAGGAATATTCAAAATTAGTCCCTGATAGTCTTATTGTCTATATTGAGTTTAATCCTAAAGATATAATTTTAAGTATGGATAAAAGTATAGATTTAAGAGTTCATTCAAATAGAAAAAACAAGAATGAGGAAATTGACCAAACATTTAGAAAGTCAAACTTATCATATGATTCAAAAGTTTTATCGGATAAGTTGAAGACTTTAGGATGGAATAAAAATACTTTAATAACTATTAAAAATCTTCTTGACAATGCGAATTGTATATCAATTAAAAATGGAAGAATAACGACTATTGGTTTTCAAAGAAGTGGAATGGGTAAATACTCATATAATTTCTTTGAAAACAATTTAACTAAAGAAGAACAATCTGAATATAATGATGGTTGTATATATATTTATTATGGCAAAAATATTGTATTAGAATTTGGAGGTGGTGCATTTGGACAACAATGTTTTGAAAATAAATAGAATACGCTTGATAACAACTAAGTTTTTCCCGGTATCTATCCAGACTGGCTGTTGCGTCCGCAGGACGAATCCCGAATAACTCAGGAAAAAATTGGGTTGAACCCTTCTACTGAGATTTTGGTATCAGGACAGGCTTAACCTGGTCGATTCAGCTAAAAGTTTGTAAAAAATTCCTTTTGGGGATATCGATATAGATTATATACAATTTATAACTAGAAATTACCGTAATTAATCGCCCTTTTTTCCTTTCTACTCAACATAAAAAGAAATCGTAGGTATGGCTATGCTATATTTTTCTGTATTGTTTTAAGAAAAAAATCAACAATTTCTTTCACAGTAATTTCACATCACAATATGGTATAAGAAAAGTTGGTAAAGATGTCTTAATTGTATTGATACAAATAAGTTGTCACAGAACCTTATTTACAAATTTACAAACCACTCATCCATTTTTTGATTGGCAAAATCATAACCTAAAATAAAAGCTTTATCAATCCCTTTTTTATCTAAAACACCAACATCAAAAATATTTTCTGGCATAAATAATAAATCAGGAATTGATAGTTTTGCTATAGCATTAGCGTGATGCATAAGCATATTGGCACGCTGCATAAGTTGAAGAGCATTTTTTACTTTACCTTTTACAAGACGTTGTACAGAAGATGTGTAGCATCCAATGATGACATCGCAATTTTCAATCAATGGTTCTGTTGGAAAATTATTCATAATACCACCATCTGCATAAAGCTCTCCATCTATGGTTACAGGACTAAAAACTGGTGGTAAGGCAGCAGATGCTAGTAAAGGTTTAAATAATTCGCCACTTTTAAAAAATTGTGGATGCCCATGTAATAGATTTGTTGCTACAACAGTAAGTTTACGACTCAGATTTTCAAAGTTAGTCGTTGAAAAAATATCTTCTAAAAACGGTAAGTACTTATCAGTATCAAAAAGACCTGGTTTGTTAATGGATACAAAATTATATTTTAAAAGCGGTGTGTCTTTGAAGAATAAAATCATATCATCAACCGAAACATTATCGGCATACAAACCGCCAACTAAAGCCCCTGCACTTACTCCTGATATATAACTTGGTCTTATGTCACGTTCCAGTAAAGCCTTTAATACGCCTATATGTGCCATTCCCTTGACACCTCCACCTGAAAGCACCAAGCCTAAAGTTTCATTATTTAATGGTTTTTTAAGCATTGAATTAAAGCGGTCTTTAAGATTAAAACCCTATTTAAAATTTATAAATTAAGACTGCCCATTACAGACAGCCTTAATTCATAGTTATAAGTACTTCCCTAATTTCTATGATTAGAAATTAGTTCAATAATTTGAGCATTAGACGATTTAAGGAATGCGTTTAGCATCCAACTCTGTTTTTCTAATGCTCTGATATAACCTCCAATCAAATCCTTTGTGCCTTCATCATTTATTTTTTCTGCTTTATCAATTACTATATACATTTGCTGAAGTAGTCTAGATTGGTTTTCTAAAACACAGCTTACCATTTCTAAATCAGATTTTTGTGCTGATGCTTCAGCTATTGAGGATAGCTTTATATAATCACTTAACTTGCTTGTTGGGTGATAATGAAGCGTAAGAATACGCTCTGCAATTTCATCTATTTTTATGTTAGCATCGTTATACAAGTCTTCAAACTTCCTGTGAAGTTCAAAGAAGTTGCTCCCTAAAACATTCCAATGAAAATTTTTAAGGTTTTGGTAATAGATGTGATAATCTGCCAATAACGTATTAAGTTCTACAACCATAGGATGTAATTTCTCTTTTTCAATTTTCAAATAGTTCATGATTAAAGGTTTTTAAGTTAAACTTGGATTACTTCTATCTCCTAATTGCTCATACCGAAAGCGTAATAATGATTACCCGGTATATCTTCGTAAATTCCTTCTAACATTACACCACCTTTTTTATTTTCTAAAATGGACATTAGCTCTTTAAGGTTAGTTACTTTTTTACCGTCAACGTGTGTAATGATAAAGTCCTCTTTGATTTGGGTGTTTTTACGAAGTTTACCCGCATAAAGTTCGGTTAACTTTACACCACCATCAATACCCAAGGTTTTAGCAGTATCCTTGTCCAAAGTTTCAAACTCTGCACCTAATATATTGAGCACTTCTTTGTGTTCAAGTTTTTTTACCTTAGTACTGCCATTTTTGCCTTTCAGGGTAACGGTAAATTGTTTTTCCTTTCCGTTTCGTGTTAAGGTTACATCTACTTTATCTCCTGGCCTTTTGCGTGCAATAATTTCTTGTAATTCAGGCGATGTGTTTACAGTTTTGTTATTTATTTTGGTGATGACATCACCTTCTTTGATTCCTGCTTCATCTGCTCCCGAATCCTCATTTACACCTGCCACAAAAACCCCTTGTGTTAGGTTTATATCGTTTTCTTTAGCCAAGTTGCCGTCTAAGGTTATAATATTAATACCAAGCATACCACGTTGCACAGTGCCGTATTTCAGTAAATCTTCAACAACCTTACTCACTATGTTACTGGGAACCGCAAAACCGTAGCCATTATAGGTTCCTGTTCTACTGGCAATAGCTGTATTGATACCGATTAAGTCACCATTGAGATTTACTAATGCCCCACCACTATTACCTGGGTTGATGGCGGCATCCGTTTGAATAAAACTTTCAACGGCAAACTTGTTTTGATTAACATTGATATTCCTTGCCTTAGCACTTACTATCCCTGCCGTAACTGTAGAATTTAAACTAAATGGATTCCCAATAGCCAAAACCCATTCGCCAATATTAACATCATCTGAATTAACTAATGAAATAGCTGTTAAATCCTTAGCCTTTATTTGAAGTAGAGCCAAATCCGTAGATGGATCCGTACCCACAACATTAGCCTTATATGTACTGTTGTTGTGAAGTGTGATTTCAACCTCATCAGCATTATCAATGACGTGATTATTGGTTATGATGTAGCCGTTTTCATTTATAATGACACCCGAACCTGAACCTACTATTGGCATTGGTTCTTTTTCTCTTTTTTCGGTATCTTTTTCAGAATTTGGGGATTGGTAATACCGTCTTTCAAAAAAGTTGCCAAAGGGGCTATCTTGAAAGAAATCCTTAAATGGGTCTGGTAATTGACGGTATTCATATACATCTCCTTTTCGTTTGGATGTTACGTGAACTACAGCATCTAAAACTTTATCGGTAGTTTTGGTAAAGTCTAATGGTGTAATTTCACCATCGGCATTGGCTGCATATAGTACCTTTTGCCCTGTAGCGTTGTTAACGTGCTTAATTTCAACTTTATCTTCTTTGGAAAAGTGATATATCCCCAATACACTTAAACTCATTATGAGGGATACCAATCCTGAAATTATATATGGCTTTTTCATTGTTCTAAATTTTTAAATTAAAAGTTTGTGATAATATAAAATGTAGTAAAAGGGGCAATGAGCCCCTTAAATTTTCATCTAATAAATAAATCTTCTAAGAAATCTCGATAGTTCTTGCAGGCTTTTGTTTGGCCTCTTCTCTTTTTGGAAGTTCTATTGCTAAGATACCATCTTCGTAGGATGCTTTAATTTTACTTTCATCAACTGTATCGGGCAGTGTAAAAGTTCTTTTAAAGGATGAATACCCAAATTCTCTACGCGTGTAGTTTTCGTTTTGTTCTTCGCTTTTATCTTCTCGCTCAGTTGAGATTGAAAGCACTTGGTTATCTAAATTGATTTTGAAATCTGACTTTTTCATCCCTGGAACTGCCATTTCTACAATAAAAGTATCGGCGGTTTCCTTAATATTCACTTTTGGTAATGAGATACCGTGATTGAAATTTGAGGAAAAAAAAGATGGAAAATCATTGAAAAATAGATCATCAAACCAATTAGATACTGATGAAATGTTTGTGTTTTTGTTTGATGTTTTTGCCAAACTTCCATTTTTTGGCAACGTTTGTAAACTGCTCATAATTAAAAATTTTTGTTAGACATAAATTAAAACAACAACAAAAAGTCAAAAAAAATACCAAACCAAAAAAATGAAATTTTGACATATGACATTAAAATTACCTTAACGTATAAAATATTGAATGTTTAAGAAATGTAAACCATCAATGAAAAAATGGCAGTTGCAATTGAATATTATTGACAAAATAACAGTAAATAGTCATCAAAAGAATAGAAGTGTAATCACATCAAGGGCTTAGCTTTTTATTTGCTTAATACTTATTATTTAAGGACATAAAATTTGTCAGTGCCTTTTAAAACCATATTTTTGCAAAAGATGGTAAAAAAACTAAAAGACAAAAAAAACAAGAGGATATTCAGTTTTAACTTCCTCGTCTTCAGAAAACAACCGGATAAGTTTATCCCACCTGCATTTTAATTACATTTCAAACTTTTTTTCTTAAAGAGAGATTCAAGTTGCTTACATACGCTATTATCTGATATCGAATGTGAGCATTAGGCATTATTAGTATTCGAAATATTAACGAATAAACAACTAAAAATTTAAAACAATGAAATTATTTCATATCAAAAGACGAACAAAAACGGAAAGTAGATATGCTCCAAACATGGGTGTATTAACAACCAGAGTAACCTATATAACCAAGTACTTTTTAAAAATACCTATCAATGTACTTCACAAATACAGAGAAACCTATTATGGTGAAGTAAAAGACTGTGAAGATTGTAATTTGTTTATCTAAAAAATTAAAAGAATGAATTTCACAACTTACGACGCTTTTAACCGCATAACTCCAATAGAAATGAGTAGAGTTATAAAATTTCTCCATACTCATCTCGAGCAGTATAGTGATGCTGAAAGTGCTATACAAAAAGCCATTGCTTATGCTGTGAAGGAACGTGCTGGATTAGGTGGTTATGTGTTTACAATGGAAGATAATGGTGAAATAATAGGTGCAGTAGTCATTAACAAAACAGGAATGGAAGAATACATTCCTGAAAATATTTTGGTCTATATAGCCACCCACAAAGCCCATAGAGGTAAAGGATTAGGCGAAAAACTACTACAGTACGCTATAGATAATTGTAAAGGTGATATTGCATTGCATGTTGAAAAAGATAACCCAGCAATTTTCTTATATGAAAAGTTAGGATTTACAAATCCTTATTTAGAAATGCGATTAAAACGCAATAAAAATTAAACATATAAGCTAAAAATAGACATAAAAGGAAGGCTAGAAATTAAAAAGAGCCATTAAACGATATCGCAGAGAAGTAAGGAGCACAAAGCTCAAAGAAGAAACTAGACATAGAAAATTCTATAAAAAAACCATTGAAACTACGCAGAGAACAAATCGAAACAGCAAGGTGTAAAGCGAAGTATGTTCTATATAAAGAGAAATAAGAATGAATATTCGTTTTATAGATTTAACAATTTTTATGGCTTATTTGGTTTTTATGTTGGGCATTGGATTATACTTCTTAAAAAAGAATAAATCTAAAGGTGATTATTATTTAGGGTCTGCTGAAAAAGTCTGTCGTATGCCAGATTCAAGGCGACAAGACGCAGATGTATTATAATACTTCAAGTCGAAGGTAACGAAGAAGATGGTATGCGACTGACTAACAAAAATCAAGTTTAGAATTTGCTTAGTAAGAACTATAAATCCAAGTGACTTTACATTAAATTGGTGCAAGAAAATATTCTGATTATTATTGAAAAACCTTGGACTTATTCGTTTGTTGACACTTGGCATCCATTGTAAAATATATAAATATGTGTTTTTCAGCAGACCCTATTTAGGTGGTAAAAATATGTCAGCTGGGTATATTGGCTTATCAGTTGTTGCTACAAATGCAGACGGTGGCTTTTCTATAGGCTTAGGTGGTCTTGGTGTTTCCTAATATCTTCAAAAGAATAAAGCCTTTACAGGCCTTTAAACATATTCTTCAAGCTTTAATTCGCTTTTTTTTTTGAATTAGAAATTGGTATTCATCAGTTTAACATTCAGTAAGTCAGAAACCTAGTAGCAGTCAAACTATCGCAAAAAATAATCAAAAAAAAAGCTGCCTCGGTTTGAGACAGCTTTTATGTATTTAAAATGTGCTCTAATTATGATTTACAACCAATCGACTGTAAGCGGCTCAGATAGCTGAAAGTTGCCTGTGGTACCTTTAGGAAAATGAATGGATTGTCCAGGTTTTAGAAGTCCAGTTGCTCCACCTACAGCGGCACCTTTTCCAGCACCTTTCCAACCATCGAACACGGCTCCTACGCCAGCACCAATTGCTGCTTTTTTCAAGGTATTGCCAGCAGCATCTTTTGTTTTTATCGACTTGGTTTCGGTCTTAACTTTTTGGAGATAGTTGTCAATTATAAATCCTGCAACAGTAACACCAAATTCACTCGATCTTCTCTTTTTATTTTCACTTACCAAAACTTCCATTTGTACAGTAGTGCCTTCTGGAATAACTACCTTTCCTTTACTCGTAATGTCTTTATCCAATTCTACAAAAAAGTGATCTCCAGCGTTAAAGCTTTTCGCATTGATGTCATTTATCGTTCTAACAAATAATATCGTTCCAACGGGTAAGGTTACTGGTTCTTGAACTTCCTTTTTAGGTTGTTCTTTGGCAGGAGTAGAGGCTTTTTTTTCAACCTTTGCAGGTGTTTCCTTTGCAGGTGTTTCCACATTTTCGGCGACTTCATTTTCTTCAGAAACATTATCAGTCGAATTACTTTTGCCACAAGACATAAATGCCAACATCAAAAGTGCTAATAGTTTAATTTTCATAATTTAAAGATTTTTTGTTTAGTTTTTAAAATGTAAAAATAAATGATTTTTTTTGTTATTCATGTTAAATATCGATTACGTGACGGCGATCAATTTTATCATTCAACTTCTAATTTATTTCAACTAAAACTATTGGGACGGCTTGGACGTTTGTCTCCATCTTATTTTCTCAATCGGACTGGCAAGAACACCAAAGATAATTGTCAAAACAATAGCGATTCCCCAAGTAATAAGTTGCATCAGCCATGACAAATCTGTATCTGAAAGGTAATTGTTTTTGACATACCTTGCTATAGCATATCCCAATCCTTGCCATAAATAAAGGGAGTAGCCATATGAAATAAATAAGCCGATGATGTAATTATTTGAAGTGTGCGTAACTAAGGAAGTTGGGATTTTTTTTGAAATAATCATAATTAGAGATGTCCATATAATGCTGAATAATAGAAAAATAATATTTGGTGGAAACTTGTTGGTTTGCATATCCAGATTGATATCAAAGACTATCTTAGACAAGCATAAAATTAAAAAAGCACTGCTGCCAATTATAAATAAATGTTTGATTGAAAACTTAAGATCTATTGAAAGTTTAAAGCCAATATACGCCCAGAAAAAATAAAACACATAAGTGGAGTAGGACGTGTAATAAAAATTAAAAAAAAGAAATAATAGAAATAACAGGACCAATGCATATGACGTGGGAATTTTTGTAAAAAAATCAATTTTACAAATTGGCATTAAAAGCGTTACTAGCAAAAAAGGAGGTATAAACCATAAATGCCAATTGAGATTTGAAAAACTATTTCCTGTCCCGTAGGACAATGGATTAATCCATGACAAAACAATGTCTAATACATTGTTGGATTCTTCCATATAAATCACCAAGGCTATACAAACAATGGCATAAGCAAAATAGGGCAATAATATTCTCGAAAGTCTAGCTCTAAAATATTTCCAATAATATGGCAAATTAATTTCTGCATATTTTTTACTTGTCAAACCATAAGTGTAACCTGAAACCAAAAAAATTAAAGGCATTTCTAAAAGAAAAATTGTAGAATATGGCCTAGGAATTATACCAAGCCAAAATACACCATGAATGACCACAATGATATAAACCATTAGAAGTCCACGTGACAAATCAATTTTTATATTCCTCATCTATACCATATTTGTGTTGAATGTTTTTGTTTTCAGTTTTAATCTTTAAAGATACGCGCTTTAAACAATTTACCTTCTAAAGTTTCAATTTCTAGAATGTACAACCCAGTTTCAAGCAGACTTACGTCGAGTGGGAATGATAACAAACTTAAAGTTCGAATTAACTTTCCATCCATGCTATAAAGTCTTATTTGTTTTGTTTTTTCAAGGCCGTCATTTTTTAGAAATAATGTTTCAGAAACTGGATTTGGGAAAACGTCTATTTCAGCTGACGCATTCTCTTGCACGTTTAACAGACATTGGGCGCCCCAAATTGGCTTATAATTATTTTGCAATGCAGAATTTGCTGAAAACTGAAAAGGTTCGGCTGTAATTTGCTCAACGCACCAGTTGGAAATGTCTCTATTAAAGGCAGTTGCGTTGTAAAACATAAACCCCATATCTGTAACACTTGACGTATCCCAACTTCCGATAGGCCGATTAAATAAGTCAGCACCGTAAAACATGGCTCTCATGTCAATGACATTGGACGTGTCCCAATTATTAAGGTTTTGGTTGAAGGCATTTGCTTGAGTAAACATGCCACCCATGTCTAAAACATTAGATGTGTCCCAAGTATTGATGTTTTGGTTAAAGGCATAAGCAGAAGAAAACATATCATCCATATCGGTCACATTGGAGGTATCCCAATTCCCGATATCTTGATTAAATAAAAATGCTTGATTGAACATGCCATTCATAGAAGTGACATTGGACGTATTCCAGCTACCGATGTATTGATTAAAAACATCTGTGCCATAAAACATATTGGTCATGTCCACAACGCTAGATGTATCCCAATTACCAATGTCCTGATTAAACAAAACAGCATCGGCAAACAGGCCATTCATATCAACGACATTGGAAACATCCCATTGGTCTAAAGGACTATTAAACGCTATTGCATCGTTAAACATTCTCGTCATGTTTATCACGCTAGACGTATCCCAGCTGTTTAAGTTTTGAGCAAAGGCTTCCGCATCATTAAACATGTCACGCATATCCGTCACATTTGACGTGTTCCAGTTATCTAAGGGTTGATTGAAAACTTCAGCAAAATAAAATAGACTGCTCATGTCTGTAACACTAGAAGTATCCCAGTTATTTATAGGTGTATCAAAGGCTTCGGCTTTATAAAATAAGGCACTCATATTGGTCACATTCGACGTGTCCCAATTGCTTATGTCTTGATTGAATGAAATTGAATAATAAAACATTTCACTCATGTCCGTAACACTAGAGGTGTTCCAACTACCGATATTTTGATTAAAATTATAGTTGTAATAAAACATTCTTGACATATCTATCACATTCGATGTATCCCAATGGCTTAGGTCTTGATTAAAATAATGGGCATTCGCAAACATGCTTCTCATATCTGTCACATTAGAGGTGTCCCAAGTAGAAATATCTTGATTAAACATGTATTCGGATGCAAATAATTGAGCCATATTCGTAATGCCACTTGTACAAGTCAAAGCAATTTCTGGATCAGATAAATCATCTTCAATTAATGTATTCAGTTGAATTCTTGTTCGCTTCGTGTAGGTATTTGTTATTCCATTTATGGTTAAAGTACCCGTATCTCCAATAGCAGCATTTGGACATTTGCATGTTATTCCGTTTGCTGCGACAAAAAAATCTGGATTGTTTTGAGCAAAAGAATCAAACGTAAGCATTATTGCCAAAAGAAGATAAATCTTTTTCATAGTCTCGAATTTTCTGAATTCAAAACACAAAATAACTTAATTGATTCCTGTTCTTCCCCATTTTTGTCAAATTTGTTAGGTCTAGGATTAAAAATAAATCTCAACTCATACAAAAGTAAGTTGAAGCTGAAGCTTTTGATGAGGGTACTTTGCTTCTAGATTGCATCCAGATTGACAAATGCGTATTTGAGATACATTTAAGGTTTTAAAACAATGTTTTCAATTCCGAGTCGTTTCATGACATCAAACAGTTATCACCTTAATCTCACAAGCTGTTAATTCCTTTTATGCTCATAGGATGAGATGTCGTATTATAATTTTTATTTTGCAGTTCGAAAAAGAACAACTAAAAAATGAACCGAATAAAGGAGGTTTTAGACGAAAAAGGCATCAAACAAATTTGGCTCTCTGAACAGCTTGGCAAGAGTTACAACATGGTCAACTCTTATGTCCAAAACAGAAGACAACCAAGTATTGAATGTCTTTTTGAAATTTCTTTTTTTAAATATTGTAAATCAAATTAAATGATAAATAATTGAAAAAATATTTGATGAGGATTGATGTAACCTGTGCGATTATTGAAAATAAGAGTCGCGTTTTAGTTGTTCAAAGAAGTAAAGAAATGAACTTACCTTTAAAGTGGGAATTTCCTGGTGGTAAAGTCGAAAAAGGTGAAAGTGAAGAAGAATGTATAGTACGTGAAATCAAAGAAGAGTTAAATTTAGATATTAAAATCAGAAAAAGATTGAATTCTTCAACATTTGATTACCCCAATATTTCTATTAAACTTATTCCTTTTCTTGCTCAACAAACAGGTGGTCTATTAATGCTAAGCGAACATGTAAGATTTAAATATTTAGAAAAACAGGATTTATTAAATTTAGATTGGGCTGAAGCCGATATTCCAATTTTAAAAGAATACTTAGACTTATGAATCAGGGAATTTATGAAGAACTCGTAACACAATTGGTCTCCCAAAAAGTTAATGAGCTCAATAAGGAAAAATACTACATTAACAAATCCAAGATTGATAAAGAAGAGGCATCTATCATTATATCAAGACATCTATCAAAAACCATTAAAGGTGCACTCGATTTACTAAAAGGAGCACAACAAATTGAACAACAGATAGAAATTGCAAACAAAATTATTCAGTTTCTTAAGGTTGAACTACAACAAAATGACTTTGATAAAGATTTAATTGAGAGTGAAGGTGAAATTTTAAAGGCTGTTTTTTCAAAAATTGATGCTCATTTTTCAGATTTAGATTTACATCTAAAAGAAATCACACCATACACAAGGCTTACTCAAAGCGAATTATTTACAGGAGGAAGTAATACAGGACTTTCCTTGGAAAGTGAGCTTAAAAAAGAGATACTTTCATCCGATAGGATTGATTTGCTCGTTTCATTTATCAAATTCAAGGGTATCATAATTTTGGAGCCAGAGCTTAAAGAATTCACCGAAAGAGGTGGTCAATTAAGAGTAATTACTACAACTTACATGGGTGCTTCAGATTACAAGGCCATTCAACTGCTTTCAAAGTTGGAGAATACTCAAGTTAAAATCTCATACAATACAGGTAACGAAAGATTACATGCAAAAGCCTATTTATTTTATAGAAATACAGGTTTTCATACAGGATACATCGGTTCTTCAAATTTTTCTAGGTCAGCACTAACGGATGGCTTAGAATGGAATGTGAAAATTACGACAAAGGAAGTTAGTCATGTCATTGACAAATTTAAAAAGACTTTTGATTCTTATTGGAACAGTGATGACTTTGAAATTTTTGATGATAGTATCCATAAAATAAAACTTATTGAATCACTGAAAAAGGGTAAGATTACAACTAGTGGTGCTTTTAATCCCATGTCCTATTTTGATGTAAAGCCTTACCCATTTCAAAATCAAATTTTAGAAAAACTTGAAGTAGAACGGTATACGCATAATAGATACAGAAATCTGATTGTAGCGGCAACAGGAACCGGAAAAACAGTGATATCTGCTTTTGACTACAAAAATTTTAAAAAAGAAAACAAATCTGCCAAGCTACTTTTTCTGGCTCATCGAAAAGAGATTTTAGAACAAGCGCTATCTACATTTCAAGGAATTTTAAGAGATAATAATTTTGGAGAATTTTGGGTTGGTGGTAAAATACCAACAACATATGACTATGTTTTTGCTTCGATACAAACACTAAATAATAGACTTGACAACCTCGAATTATCTAAAGACTTTTATGATTATAATTATTGATGAATGTCATCATCTTACTGCCTCATCATATAGAGGAATTATTAACTATTTTAATCCTAAAGTATTATTAGGTTTAACAGCCACGCCAGAAAGAATGGATGGCGGCGATATTAAAGAAGATTTTCACAACAGAATTGCTGCAGAAATAAGATTGCCAGAAGCACTAAACAGAAAATTGTTATGCCCATTCCAGTATTTTGGTGTTACTGATAGTGTGGATTTAACTCATGTAGGTTGGGATAAAGGCCGCTATATACCAAGCGAGTTAAGTAATGTTTATACAGGTAATGACAGACGTGTAGGCGAAATAATTTCTACTCTTGATAAGTATACTAAAGATTACAATGATGTAAGAACTATTGGATTTTGTGTAACTATTGAGCATGCAAGATATATGGCAGAAAAATTCTCTATGGCCGGCTTTAAAGCTGATTATTTAGCAAGTACAAACGCCGAAAACAGGTATACACTTAGAAATCAACTTCAGAAAAAAGAAATCAATTATTTATTTGTTGTTGATATTTTTAATGAAGGAATTGACATTCCAGAAATAGATACAGTTCTATTTTTAAGACCAACAGAAAGTTTGACAATTTTCTTGCAGCAACTAGGAAGAGGTTTGCGATTGTCAGAAGGGAAAGATTGTTTGACTGTTCTAGATTTTGTTGGAAATGCAAGACCCGAGTACAATTTTGAAAGTAAATTTAGAGCATTAATTGGTAAAACTTCAACTCCTGTAAAAAAAGAAGTTGAAGATAATTTTCCTCATTTACCACTAGGTTGTTCAATAGTTCTAGAGAAAAAGGCAAAGGAGGTGATACATTCCAATATCATTGCAGCCACATCACTAAATAAAAATCAGCTCATTCAAAAAGTTCAATCATTTCAACACCAAACAACACTGCCTCTTAATCTTAGAAACTTCATTGATTTTTTCGACTTTCCCTTGCAACTGATTTACAAAAAAACGAGAAAATTTGGATGGAAAAGGTTATGCCAAATGGCAAAGATCATAGATGATTTTACAGTTGATAATGAAAATCAAATTTTATCAGCGATAAAAAACAAGTGGCTTTCGACTGCTTCAAGCAGTTATTTTAGTTTCATTTTAAAACTAGCAAAGAAAGATTTCAAAATAAAAATTGCAGAAATGTCAGAAATTGAACGTTCTATGGCATTAATGTTACATTATGATGTATGGCAATCAGCCGGAGGTTTTAAGGCCTTAGAAGATTCAATTCAGCAAATTGGGAAAAATGACGCTTTGGTTCAGGAAATCATTGAGCTGATGGAAATCTTAGTGGATAGGATTGATTTTAAAGAAGTTGATATTGACTTACCTTATCAACAGCCTTTAAAATTACATGCACGTTATACGAGAGACCAAATTCTTGTTGCATTTGGATTGAGCAGTTTTGACAAGAAATCTTCAAACAGAGAAGGTGTTGCCCAAAATTCTGAACTCAATACTGAGTTGCTTTTTATAAATCTGATGAAATCTGAGGAGAATTTTTCGCCTACAACCATGTATGATGATTATGCCGTAAACGAACGTTTATTCCATTGGCAAAGTCAAAACTCTGCAGGGCCAGAAACGCCTAAAGGAAAATCATACATTACACACAAACGAAAGAATAAGAAAATTTTACTTTTTGTTAGAGAAAAAGCAAATGATGAGTTTGGAAATACCATGGGTTATGTCTTTATTGGAGAAGGTTCAATAAATAATTATTATGGTTCTAAACCAATGAGTATTGAATGGAATTTAAAAGAGCCAATGCCACATTATTTATGGAAAGATGCAGCAAAGTTGAGAGTTGGTTAATTCTTTGTTTTGAAATTAATTAAACTATTTGAGACTTATATATGCTTTTTAAACAAGTTAACTCACAAACCTTTCAAAACCCTTACCTTTTCAACCCCACCTGCTTCTCAATCCCCAACCGTTTCATCGTAGCAAACAAGGTTTTGTCTTTCATGTCCAAAATTCGGGCGGCGCCTTTTGGACCGCTAACGCGCCAGTTGGTATGGTCTAGAACTTTTATGATATGATTGCGTTGTGCGGTTTCAAAAGATTCTAAATCCTCAGTGGTCAATTCGACTTTTGTTTTTGGTAGCCATGTGCCAGGATTTAAGGTGGAGCCTTGCTCTATGATGACCGCACGTTCAATCAGGTTTTCCAATTCTCTAATGTTTCCTGGAAAATTATATGCAGATAAAATGGCTATGGTTTTTTTAGATAAACGTTTAAAGTGTTTCCCTGCTTTAGCCGAGTACTTTTCTAAAAAGAATTGTGCCAACAATGGAATATCCGTTTTTCGCTCTCTCAAAGGAATATTGTGAATCGGAAAAACATTGAGTCGGTAGTATAAATCTTCCCTGAACTTGCCATTTTTCACCATGAGTTCTAAATCTCTGTTTGTAGCCGCAATCACACGAACATCGACTTTAGTCGTTTTTGTCGAACCGAGTTGGTCAAATTCACCTTCCTGTAAAACACGTAATAGTTTGGCTTGAAGCTCAATAGGGACTTCTCCGATTTCATCTAAAAAAATAGTGCCACCGTCAGCTAGACTAAATTTCCCCACTTTATCTGCTATTGCACCAGTAAAAGCTCCTTTTTTATGCCCAAACAACTCGCTTTCAATGAGTTCTTTGGGCAATGTAGCGCAATTTACTTTTATAAGTGGCCTTTCGTTTCTCCTACTATTTTTATGTACAGCACTTGCTAAAAGTTCTTTTCCTGTACCGGATTCTCCCGTAATTAAAACCGTGGCATCTGTTACGGCGACCTGAGTCACTTGTTCTAAAACTCTTCTGTATTCCTCACTTTGACAGATGATATTGTCTAAGTTAATACTACTGCTTATTTCTTCCCGAAGGTATTGGTTGTCTATTTCCAATTCGTTTTTAAGTTCGGATAATTCATACAGTGCAGCTTTTAGTTGTTCTTCGTTGTTTTTAAATAAGGTAACATCTCTAACGACTGCGCAATTAAAGTCCTCATTTTTGTACACCAGATGGTTAGCAATAATATCTGCCGTAAAAGAGCTGCCATTTTTTTTCAATATGCGCCATTCTAAGTGAACTACCTCTTTCTCTTTAATGTCATCAAAATGATCATACCACCATTCTTTTGTGATGTTAGTATCTAAATCATAAATCCAAAAACTGTCTAATTCTTTTTTGGAAAAACCAAGTGTTTTTATTACTGAATCACTGTAATACACCAATTTTCCTTCTCGATTATAAATGTAAAATAAGTCTTT
This sequence comes from Bacteroidia bacterium, assembly GCA_030429455.1. GTDB lineage: Bacteria > Bacteroidota > Bacteroidia > Flavobacteriales > Flavobacteriaceae > Psychroflexus. The sequence goes on from JAUIFC010000023.1 coordinate 28,909, forward strand.
AGCATTGTCGATTATATTTTTAAAAAATTCAAGACGTTGATTTTTTTCTACTTCTTCTGTAACTTCTTGATACGTCCCAACGAGTTTATATATTTTATCTCTTTTTATTATCGGATTTCCTATGCAACGTATATATCGCTTTTGCTTGTCTTTGTCTTGGGGTTTAAGTGCTAAAATTTCATCATAGGATTCACCTTTACGCATTGCATTGACGATTAGTTTTTTAAGATATTCTGAATCTTCAAACCGATGTACCATTTTCATGGGTATAAATTCGGACTTATCCTCTAAACTAAAGATTTTAAAAGCTTGCTCGGTAGCTATAATAGTTCCATCTTGTAAATCAAGTTCCCATCCACCGGCATTAGTGAGTTGTTGGGAATGGTTTAGTAGGCTTCGGTAAAACGTAGATTGAGAAATATCATTGACTAGTGCACAGATTACTTTTTTTCCATTATTTGAGAAAAATTGAGCAAAAACTTCTACATCGTAATAATTGCCACTTTTTGTTTGGTGTACAGATTTAAAATTAGAATAGCCCTTTTTTTCTACTTCTTCCCAATGTGATTTCCAGGTGTCTGCAGTAGTAATAGGGTTAATATCAAAAACACTTAACCTTTCTATTTCAGTTGAACTATAACCTAATTTATCACTGAACTTTTTATTACCATAAATCAACTTTCCCTCTTTATCCAACCACATGATTTCGTAAGGTAAGTGCTTGATATTCCAATCTTTTATTTCGCTAAAGTAATCATTATTAGCCATAGGAATTACATCTAAATTGAAATGTAAAAATAAAACTAAAATTTCTTATATAATAGAAGATTCTATAAAAAGGGAAATATTTAAATCAGCGATATTGATGTAAATATATGTATATCAGCGTGTTGTGTTTTTGGCATAGAATTGGACTAATAGAAGTGAAAAATAAGTCATAATGAAAAGAAAGGATTTTGTAAAGAGTATTTCAATAGGAGGACTGGTATCAGTAGTAGGAGCAAAAACTAAACTATTCGAATCTGGTAACAAAATTCAAGAAAATGAAGAAACAATAAAACAAGTAGGATTTAATCACATAAACGTTATGGAAACAAAAACAGAAACAACAGTATTACACAAAGCAGAAACAAGAGGAAACGCTAACCACGGCTGGTTACACTCTAGACACTCATTCAGTTTTGCGAATTACTATAACCCAGACCGAATGAATTTTGGACTACTACGTGTCTTAAACGACGATATCGTGTCAGAAGCCCAAGGCTTTGGAACACATCCACACAGAGATATGGAAATCATTTCTATTCCCTTAGAAGGAGATTTGGAGCACAAAGACAGCATGGGAACGTCTGCCATCATCAAACAAGGTGACATCCAAGTGATGAGCGCAGGAACAGGTATCATGCATTCAGAATATAATGCTAACAAAGACAAGCCTGTAAAATTTCTTCAAATCTGGGTCTTCCCAAATAAAAAAAGTGTGGAACCTCGATACGATCAAATCACTTTAGATACATCAGATAGAAAGAATAAATTGCAACAAGTTTTGTCGCCAAATCCAGAAGATGCTGGCGTTTGGGTTCATCAAAATGCCTGGTTTAATATGACATCTTTGGATGAAGGTAAATCTTTAGAATACAAATTGAATGACCCAAAGAATAATGGAGTGTATGCTTTTGTCATCGAAGGGGATGTGACTATAAACGGTCAGGCACTTCATAAAAGAGATGGTTTTGGACTATGGGATTTAGAAGCTTTAGACATCAAAGCAGACACCAACACCGAACTTTTATTGATGGAAGTTCCCATGAATTAATTGAATACATATAAATCGTAATAATTAAAGTTTAACCGCCCTAGGGCACAATTAAAAAAAAAATGAAAAATTTAAAATTAACACTTGTAGCACTTTTAATCTCAACAGTAGCATTTGCACAATGGGACATGTACAATCCAAATCCAAATAATGATCCTGCCAATGCCGCGGAGCAATTATTAAACCCTACAAACCATACATTATTGATGATTGATCATCAAAGTCAAATGGCGTTCGCAGTAGAATCTCAACCGATAGAAGAATTAAGAAACAATGTAGGATTATTATCTGCTTCTGCAAAACTTTACAATGTGCCAACAATTATTACAACCGTTGCAGAGAAGTCTTTTTCTGGCCCAGTGTTCCCGGAAATTAGAGAACATTTTCCTAACAGTGATGAGTATATTGACCGTTCAACAATGAATTCATGGGAAGACAAAAGAATCGTTGAAGCAGTGAAGAAGACAGGAAAGAAAAAATTATTAATTGCCGGTCTTTGGACTGAAGTATGTACACTTTCGGCAGCTTTGTCAGCTTTAGAAGATGGGTATGATGTTTACGTTGTAGTAGACGCTAACGGAGGCACTTCACAAGAAGCGCATGACATGGCTATTACAAGAATGATCCAGGCAGGTGTAAAACCAGTCACTTCTCTTCAATACTTATTAGAAATCCACAGAGACTGGGCAAGAAGCGATAACTATAACGAGGTAGTTAAGATTTCTAAAAAATATGGTGGAGCTTATGGCTTAGGTATCGATTACATCAAAACAATGTCTAAGTGGATGACAGGTGAAGAAGCTAGTGAAGCTAAAGGTCACCCAAAAAAGAAAAAGTAATTTTAAATTGATGGTGCTTTGTAAAGACTTATTCTACAAAGCACCTCAATATTTTGTAACTGTATTAAACAACACCTAATCCTAAAAATATCATGAGTAAAAAAAATAAAAATTTTCACCGTAGAGACTTCTTAAAAGGGTCTTTAGCATTCGGTGCTTCAACCTTAATAATGAATTCGGCAGTAGGTAGAACGCTATCGCTTTTAGAAGGCCCAGCTGATCTTGTTGTTAGAAATGCCAAAGTCACCACTATAAACCCGAATATGCCTACAGCAGAAGCTTTTGCCGTAAAGAATGGTATGTTTTACAGAGTAGGTTCTAATAATTCAGTTTCAGATTTAATAGGTAGACGAACTAAAGTAATCGATGCCACAAAACATCGCGTTATACCGGGATTGAACGATTCGCATACACATGGTGTTAGAGAAGGTCTTCATTACGGACTAGAGCTCCGATGGGATTGGGTAGATTCTGTTGAGGAAGCCTTAGCCATGTTAGCAGAAGAAGTAAAGCATACACCAAAAGGCCAATGGATAAGAGTAGTTGGAGGATTCTCATGGGAGCAATTCCGTGAAAAACGCATGCCAACACTAGAAGAAATTAATAAAGTTGCACCCGATCATCCGGTATATATTTTCTATTTGTATGCCTATGGTATGCTTAACAAAAAAGCGATTGAAGTTCTTAACTATGACAATGAGCCTATCGATTTATACCATAAAGGGCGCATTGAAAAAGACCGAATGGGAAGAGCATCTGGTATTATTACGGCTGCGCCTTCTGGTTTAATTATGTACAAGACTTTAACTAAGTTACCTAAAAAATCTAGAGAACAACAAATTCTTGGAACCCGTCATTTCATGAATGAAATGAATGCTCTTGGATTAACTTCCATCTCAGATGCTGGTGGCGGCGGGATGGTATATCCAGATGCCTATGACGTAGTACAAGAAGTTAATAAACGTGGGCAATCTACGGTAAGAGTTGGTGTGCATACTTTCCCACAAGTTGGTGGACAAGAATACAACGATTACAAGCGATGGACCAAAATGGTAAAACCTGGTGATGGTGACGATATGTACCGTTTTATTGGTGGTGGAGAAAACATTTGTTGGGCTGCTTACGATTATGAAATTTTTGCTCAGGAACGTCCAAACTTAGATCGCGATGTTCGTGAAAAAGCACTTCCTATATATAAACTTTTAGCTGAAAATAACTGGCCATGGAGACAGCACATGACTTACAACGAATCTGCAGAGATTCTCTTAGATATGTATGAAGAAGTGGCTGCAGCTAGTGATGGCAAATTACCTAAAGGGACTACAATTGATCATGGAGAAACCTTTTCTGAAAGAACTTTAGAACGTATAGCCAATCTTGGTTTAGGTATAGCGGTACAAAATAGAATCGCTTATCAGGCCGAAGACTTTGTAAAACGATATGGTAAAGTAGCTTTAGAGCAAACACCACCAATCCGAAAAATGTTACAGATGGGTATTCCTGTAGGTGGCGGAACCGATGCGACTCGTGTAAGTTCTTATAATCCATGGTATTCTATACATTGGATGGCTACAGGACAGTCTCGTGGCGGAAGACAGATGTATGGAGAGAGTAATATTCTTACCAGAGAAGAAGCCATTAAACTTTGGACGACTGGATCAGCATGGTTTACAGGTGATACTGGTCGAAAAGGTGCAATACAAGAAGGGCAATTGGCAGATTTTACCATCTTAAATCAGGATGTCATGCAAGTGCCTGATGCCTTAATTGCACGAACGCATTCAAAGCTAACATCATTAAGTGGTAATGTGGTGCATGCGTATGGAGATTTTGAAAAATTTGCGCCAAAAGCTTTACCAGATGTAGCACCAGACTGGTCACCGCTATATCGAACAGGAGACTTTAGAAAACTATATTTAGGGTAAATAGTGAGTAGTTGTTAGTGAGCAGTCGTTAGTATGTAGTCTTTAGTAAGTAAAAAGTAAAAATATGAATTCTAAAGTATAGATAATAAACTTCTAATATCTAAATCTAAAGTCTAAATAATAAAACCCTTAAACAAAAAAACATATAAACTTAAAAAATAAAATAGTAAAAAAATGGAAACAACAGTAAAAACAACTTGGAACATAGACAGCACACATTCAGAAGTAGGCTTTAAAGTCAAGCATATGATGATCAGTACA
>JAUIFC010000024.1 GCA_030429455.1 Bacteroidia bacterium
TACGACATATTATACTGTAAAACAATACTTTAAGTAGATAAATTAGAATAATCAATAAATTATTTATTGTTGTATATTTGGGTTTGTGCAACAGGCACACTATGTATCTTCAATGGCGAGGTTTGGGAGTTGAAATCAAAAGTCTGGGATTTATTTGCTAACTTTACGATTGAAAAATAAGGGACTGTGCTTCTTTGGTCGCCACTGAAAGATACACTTCCCGTTTTCATTTATTTAATGAAAAAAATATTTACAGTATTATTTATTGCCATTTTTTTCAGTTGCGCTCCTATTGAGGAAGATAAAATAATTGGAAATTGGTTTTATTCAGATGGTGATAAAATTAATTTTCAGTTTAAGTTCTATAAGAATTCATTGGTTAGTATTTATGCCAATGGTTCGGTAAACAAATTAAAATGGAGAATTGATGCTGATAGCATTTATACATACTATTCCGATAATCCTGGACCTTCTTATAAATATGAATTAGATCTTAATGACAAAAAATTGAAATTAAATAATGCTGATTTAGTTTTAAATCTTGTAAAAGCTAGAAATTTAGACGAGTTTTTTTTTCATAAGATTATTGGGTTAGAAATTGAATTACCATCTTGTGAACACTCATTAAATAGAACTGAATACCTTGAATTGTATAATCCAAATTATTTATATTTTCCAATTTATGCAGGTTATAGTAATGATGGTCTAATTGTAAAAACCGAATTGTCTTCTGACTTAAACAACATAGATAAAGAAGTTGCTGAATTCAAAGTCAATTCTAGAAAGGAAATAATAAATCACCTTAAATTTAATTTAGTTGCAGATAAAAATGTTTCTCAATATCAATTAGATTCGATTAAGAATAAATTAATGAAAACTACTTTAAAGCAGGTTTATAGAGCATATAAGACGGAATTATTAGATGACATGAATGATACTCTTTGGATTTCAATTAAAGAATGAAAAACAAATCCAACTTAGGCTATGTATCTTCAATGGCGAGGTTTAAGAGTTGAAACGAAAAGTCTGGGAATTATTCTCTAACTTTACGATTGAAAAATAAGCGGCAGTGCTTTTTTGGTCGCCACTCAAAGACACACTTCCTGTTAGCAAAAGTTATGAAGAAATATCAAGATTAAAGAATGAACAACGAACGTATCGTATTATTATCTCCATTTTTAATAATTGGGGTTAATCTGGGAACCGCTTATCTATTTGGACAAATTATTGGCAAATGGGCGTTTATACCAATGATATTATTTGGTTGGATTTTATGGTTGTTTTTCATTTTTAGATATGGTGGCCAAGTATCTATCAATAATTGGTTAAAAAAACCAAACGGAAAATTTTGGTGGGGTATTTTAGCCCTTTTTATAGGTCTAATCCCTCTGCTTTTATTCATTTTTCATTCTGAAACATTATCCAACTGGACAATTTGGCTACCATGGATTATTCTTGCTCTTGTCAATCCATGGATAGAAGAATTTTATTGGCGAGGACTGTTACTCGATAATGCAAAAAATTGGTCAAATTGGACTGCTGTTCTGTATAGCAGTATTTTATTTGCAATTAACCACGCTGCTTTTGGAATCAATTCTGATATAAATAGTGGATACGCTGTAGTAATCTCAACATTGATAATGGGAATAGTTTGGGGATTTGTTTATTTGAAATCAAAGAGTTTATGGTGGGCTATCCTCTCTCACTTTATGGTTGATTTTTTTAATCTATCAGTAGCTGCATTTATGGATTTATGGGATAAAGGAGCATGGTAAAACTTAATAAAAACTTTTGCTAACAACTAAGTTTTCGTTGCATAGGCAGTATGAACAATCAAAAATTGGCTTGAACGGAACCTAGTCAATCCAGAGGTTGGAGTTTGTCAAGGGAATTCTAAGTGCTTCGTATAAGATTGGTACGTTGGACACGATAAATATACAAGAGGTATAGGCACAATGTGAATAAAGCTTGTCGACGGCTTAGCGAGGATAGGGCACAATTCTCTTGTTTATTTTACCATTGGCAGGTTGGTATTTCATATTAAGGAATTAAATTTGTTTAAGAAGATCTGTATGTTGGGAGACTATCACATACGGCTCTGTGAAGGCTTGGGGTGAAATTCTCCTTGTCTACTCGATAATTTACCGCTGTGATGCATATTGATAAACAATCCAAATTGAGAATAGTTATAAAAATTTCACTTTTAATCTTCCTTATTTCTTGTAGCAAGAGAAGTGTTACGAAACGTTACTTCAATTCAAATATTAACAATACTAAATCATCGAATTTACATCTTGATGACTTCGAATCATACGGTGATTTAATGGATTCAATTGAGAAAATAGCTTCTTTGGTCGCTATTTGAGGTACGCAGAGCTTTACCACAAACTGAAAAATTGCGGTTGTTATTTGAATGTGAATAAATTGCTAGAATAACAACTTTAATTGTTGACTATGAAATGTTTCAACATTTGTAGCTAATGCTAAAAGAATAATCCTTCATATTCTAAACAGTTTTGAAAATGTTAAACAATTTCATCAAATTCATTTTTTTGTCATTTATGAAAGATAGCTAATTTTGCCTTCAATACTAATGAAAGAGGTTTCCTAAGATTTACTTGAATATTAATCCTCCCTAGCTTCAAAACAGAATGTTTAACTATGAAAACTTTTAAAGAGTTTTACCAACTAATGGAAGTGCTTAAAGATTTGCGTGTAAAAGCAGTTTCAGAATATTTTAATCAGAACAAACTGTCGTACTCCGAAATAGAAACATTCAAGGCGGTATTATCCAAACTAGAATCTATTCCAAAAGTCGAAAACAGCTTCGTTCTACGGACAGACAACGCTGAGCCCATTGAAATCGAATTGGATTATGAAATAAATGAATTGATTAAAGATCAGCTGTTTTTGCAAAAGGGATTTAAAGACTTAGAAGAGCACTTTGAAACACAAAACAGTTCTTATAAAACAGAAATTTCAGCGGGGTTACATTTTTTGAACTCAGTCGAATTCGATTATTTGTTTACGGACAGAGATGGTACTATAAGTAATTACTGCGGGCGATATTTAAGCTCGGTTCAAGGTGTTGGCAATGCCATAATGCTCTCAGAATTATCTAAAATGATCAAAGAACAGTCCGTTATTCTTACTGCGGCACCTTTATTAAAGGGAGGAATTCAAGATGTCTTGGTTCAACCTCAAGGACAATTTGTAATTGCAGGGTCAAAAGGACGAGAATTTTTTGATTCCAAAGGGGTATACCATTCATTACCAATCGAAAAGGAACAACAAAGAGTTCTAGATGATTTATATAATCAATTGGTTGAGCTTTTGGACAAAAACGAATATTCCATTTTTAGATATATTGGCTCAGGTTTGCAACAGAAGTTTGGAGAAATAGGCCTAGCACGCCAAGATAAAAACTTGTCAGTGTCATCACAGAAATCTTTGGATTTTAAAAATGAAGTCCTAAACTGTGTCATGAACGTAGATCCAAAAGGTGATTTTTTAGTTTTGGACGATACAGGAAAGGATTTGGAGATTAACTTATCTTTTGGCAATTCGCAAAATGCAAAGGAATTCAATAAAGGAGATGGCTTAGATTTTATAGTAAAATCACTTCACCTGGATTTGAAAAGAAAAAAAGTTCTTATTTGTGGAGATACATTTTCAGATGTTTCGATGTTGAGCAAGGCTCAAGAACTTGATGCAGAGGTGTTTTCCATTTTTGTTACTAAAGACAAGGCCTTAAAAAAGAAAGTAAAAAGTGTGTGTTCAAATTCTTTTTTTGTGGCCACACCTGATACTTTAGTAGCTTTGTTATATAAATATGCCATTTTATGATGAATCAAATTCATATCCAATATTACAAAACCTCCATTGGGGAATTAATTTTAGGAGCTTATGACCATAAACTTTGTTTGTTGGATTTTCGGTATCGAAAAATGCGAACAGTTGTCGATGGTCGAATAAAACAGATTCTCAATGCAGTGTTTGTTGAAAAGGATGATATTTTCTTTGTTGATGTGCGGAAACAAATTGATGAATATTTATCAGGTAGTAGAGAAGATTTTAATTTACCAATCCTTCTTCTTGGTAGTGCATTTCAAAAACAGGTCTGGAATGCCTTGATGGATGTTGGATTTGGTAAAACGGCTTCTTATTTGCAACTAGCCAGAAGTATCAATAATGAAAAAGCAGTTCGAGCTGTAGCAGCTGCAAATGGCGCAAATGCTTTAGCCTTAATCATACCATGTCATAGAGTGATTGGTAGCAATGGAGAACTTGTTGGGTATGGAGGCGGATTATCTGTAAAAAGAAAATTGTTGAATTTGGAAAAAGGCATAACAACAGAACATCAACTTACCTTAGATTTTTAAAGGTTCCATCCAGTTTTTACACTGTAACGGCATGATTTAAATACCTTCTAAAAGGAAGCATTTCTAAATATACCTTTTTGATATGCGTTTTAAAATTAGCTGAATGAATCTGATTTTCAGTCAAATAATGCATGACAGCAAAGCTTTTTTGCCGGAGTATTTCGATGTATTTATGGTCTTTTGAAAAGCCTTTTGGTGTTGTTTTTAAAACACTGTCTTCTATAAATCCTCCAAAGGTTTCTTTAAAACTAGGTTTGTTCATTATGCCATGAAGTACTTCGCCATCATAATCTATAGCATCTCGAATGCTTTTAAGAAAATCTGGTTTTGGCCGATAAAAGCCACCTGCAAGAAAACATTCGTTGAGCCCTAGATGAATATAAAAATCACTGGTGTTAGGTCTTTTGTCCAAACCAGCCCCAAAATTGTCTTTGTAAACAGGTTTATTTGGATGAAACAGCAGATTGTTATTTATCCGATTTAGGATTTTTTTTCTTGGAGTTGTGTAATAATCAGGATCAATTTCGGCAAGTTCCATGTCTAAATCGACCAACCAATCGAGATATTCTTCGCGGATTGCTTTATACCTACTTCGATGATTATGCATCCAATCTTTATGATTGTTTTGTTGTAAATCTTCTAAAAAAATAAATAGTTTTTTAAAATCCATTAGTCTGGTTTGATATGATTCAACTTTGCTTTGAGCTCTTCCATAGAGGCTTCAAGTTTTTTTAATATGCTATTTTGCGATAGTTCATTCACACTAAAGGTCAGTTTGCTTGTCACTTCCCATAACTCCTGAATATCCTTGGTTTCAATGTTATAAGGTGGATAAATTTCGTTAGTGGAAATTAGCTTTAAATGCTCGTAGTTTTGTTGTTTTTCAATCTTTTTTAAGAGCACAGAATCATACATCACGATGACATGTACTTTGTTATTTGTGGCATGTTCAAGGCTCTCAACTGCCTTTGCAAGAACCCAATCTTCAGGTTTAAAAGTTGGTAACATGCTATCGCCTTCGACTTGAAATCCTCGATATGTCGCATGTCTATATTGAGGAATGGGCATGTCGAACGCAGGGAGACTCTTATACCATTCGCTGTCTTGGATGTTGTGTGGATAACCAGCAGCTGCTTTTTGATTTACCATGGTAATGTTATCTCTACCTTCGGTATTCACTGTAACTACTTTAGGCATCGTATCAGCCTTGTAGAGGTCAATTTCTTTTTGTCGACTTAAATCAAATAGCCATAAAGGATTTATTTTATAAATTTTCAGCAATTGTGTGACAACAATGCCCGAAAGTTTTGTTTTACCACGTTCAATATCAGCAGTAGATGATTTGATGCCAAGTTTTTCAGCAAATTCAACTTGAGTTAAATTATTAGCCTCTCTTATCTGTTTAAATCTTTGGATTTCTATTGGCAAATTATTTTTCATAAAAAGGAATCATTCCATAAAAATAAGGAAAATATCCTTTACTGAAAGAAAATCCTTGAGTTTTGTAAAATAAAAAACCCTATCCAATTTGGATAGGGTTTGTAGGTTTATACTGTAATTATATTACCTGATTTGTCATGAAAATGGTATTCTAGATAGGTGTAGGCATCTCTAGGTTGTATTTTTACCCATCGTTTGTAATCAAAAAACCATTTGTTCCTTGGTGAAGGAAAGCCTTTTGTAAGATAAGCAGCAATAAATGGATGTGCTGTCAATATAATGTTTTTATGGTTTTTCTTTATAAGTTTTTGTAAATCAGATTGTAATTTGTGTATGATCACTACTGGAGCTTCTACTTCGCCGTTTTTGTTTGGGTTTTCTTCTCTGGTTTTTATTTCCAATTCTGGTCTAACGCGCTGGCGCGTAATTTGAACTAATCCAAATCGAGAAGGTGGTAAAATTTTGTGCTTTGCACGATCATCGCTCATTTCTTTCTTAAGCGTATCATAAAGCGCTTTACGATTTTCGGCAGTATGCATATCAATAAAATCGACAACTATTATTCCTCCCATGTCTCTTAAACGCAATTGGCGGGCAATTTCTACAGCGCTTAACAGATTGACTTCTAGTGCAGTATCTTCTTGGCTTTTTGCTTTATTGCTTCTGTTGCCAGAGTTTACGTCTATAACATGCATGGCTTCTGTATGTTCTATAACAAGGTAAGCGCCTTTGGTCATAGTCACCGTTTTGCCAAATGAAGTTTTTATTTGTCTTTCTATATTGTATTTTTCAAAAATGGGAACACTGGAGCTGTAATAAGAAACGATCGACTCTTTTTTGGGCGCAACTTCGATCAAATAATCTTTAATTTGATTATGTAATTCTTCGTCGTCTACACAAATGGATGTAAAGGTATCATTAAAGATATCTCTTAGAAGTGATGAGGCTTTGTTAACCTCGCCTAAAACCTTTGAAGGCAATTTTTGGCTTTTGACCACCTTTTTGCAAAGTGCCGCCCATCGGTTAATCAGATTCTGAATATCTTGATCGATATCTGCTACCTTTTTATTTTCAGCCACTGTGCGAACGATAACACCAAAACCTTTTGGTCTTATGCTTTTAATGAGGCGTTTTAGCCGCTCTTTTTCCTCTACAGTTTCGATTTTTTGAGAAATAGAAATTCGATTAGAGAAAGGCACAAGAACAACATATCGTCCTGCAAGAGAAAGTTCGCTGCTTATACGAGGTCCTTTTGTCGAAATTGGCTCTTTTACAACTTGAACCAAAATGGACTGATTCGGATGGATAACATCTGTTATAGCGCCATCTTTGTGTATAGTTTCTTCCCTTGGAAAGTCTACAATCTCAAAATTCTTGAGTTTACCAGATTTCAATTTTTTTGTAAATTGAAGCATGGTTTTGATTTGCGGTCCTAAATCGTGGTAATGCAGAAAGCCGTCTTTTTCGTATCCGACGTTTACAAAGGCTGCATTCAAGCCGCCTAATGCCTTTCGCACATTTGCCAAAAAAATATCACCGACAAGAAATTGATTGTCATCGTTATGCTTATGTAATTCTACCAGTTTTCCATCTTTAAGCAAAGCAAAATCCACAGCAGAGGAACTTGTTTGAATAATTAATTCTTTATTCATGCTAAAATGATTTTGTATCAACATATTGTTGATAATAGATTAAACTTATAGTCAAAACATGATGTTTAACTATTTTCTTAGATGCTATTCATATAATAAGCATCTATGTCAAAGAACTTAAAATTTTAAAAAACTAACTTGTTTATTTCTTCTTGTGTCTGTTAGCACGGCTACGTTTCTTACGTTTGTGATTAGCAACCTTTGCTCTTTTTCTTTTTTTTCCGCTTGGCATATTAATGTTTTTTAATTAGCTTACTTTTACTTTGTCTTTTACACTATCTACAAAAGTTTTTGCAGGTTTGAAAGCTGGGATATTATGCGCAGGAATAATTATACTTGTGTTTTTAGAAATGTTTCTACCAGTCTTTTCAGCTCTTTCTTTAATAATAAAACTACCAAATCCTCTCAAGTAAACATTTTCACCTTTTTCTAATGAACCTTTTACTTCTTCCATAAAGGCTTCAACAGTTGATTGTACTTCGTTTCTTTCCAGGCCTAATCGTTCTGATATCGAATTAACTAATTCTGCTTTTGTCATAATATTTATGTGATTTAAAATTTTGTGGGTGCAAATATAACTAATTAATATTCAATAAATCAACACATAAGTTTATTAAGTTTGCAAAAGATTTTTTTAAGTTTTTTTTAGTATTGGAATTTTCAAATATAATTACCACTTGGTATAGAGATAACAAACGCGATTTACCGTGGAGAACTACCAAAGACCCTTATAAAATTTGGCTTAGCGAAATCATATTACAGCAAACGCAAGTCAAACAAGGGCTTCCTTATTATGAGAAGTTTGTGACTGCCTATCCGAACGTCAAAGCTTTGGCCGTTGCTCACGAAGATGAAGTTCTCAAGCTATGGCAAGGCCTTGGTTATTATTCAAGAGCTAGAAATTTGCACCATACTGCCAAGTTTATTCATACAGAATTAGATGGCAAATTTCCTGATACTTTTAAGGACTTGCTAAAGCTGAAAGGCGTTGGCGAATATACGGCTGCAGCCATTGCATCATTCGCATATGGCGAGGCAGTGCCTGTTGTAGATGGTAATGTATATCGTGTCTTGTCCAGACGGTTTGGTATAGACACACCCATAAATACGACTGAAGGCATTAAACAGTTTAAACAAAAAGCAGTTAAGGTTTTTAATGCGAATAATCCTGCAGAACATAATCAAGCCATTATGGAATTTGGTGCGCTGTTTTGCAAACCAAAATCTCCAGATTGTATGTTTTGTCCTTTTCAGTCGGATTGTGTTGCGTTTCAAAATGGACAAGTGGATGCGCTACCTGTTAAACTTAAAAAGATGAAACGCAGAAAGCGATTCTTCAATTACATTATTGTACAAAATGATTCAAATGAAATACTGATTCAACAGCGATTAGAAAAAGACATTTGGCAAAAACTTTTTCAATTTCCTTTGGTCGAAAGTCAGTCGTCATTAGATCAGATAGAATTAAAAGATTTATCAAAAATTATTGATGTCATTGATGAAATAGATTTACAAAAAATAAATGTCAAACCTTACAAACATGTCCTTTCTCATCAAGATATTTATGCTGATTTTTGGATGCTAAAACACAATTATTTAGAGACATCTATTGATATAGAAAGTTATATTTCTGTTTCATTCAATAATTTGGAAAAGTATGCCGTACCCATATTGATTGATAAATTTATGAAAGAACATTTTTTAGATAGCTAAAACTTTTATTAATTTTACATTTAAAACAAAATCAAACATGGCGTCGGGATCACTTAATAAAGTAATGCTTATTGGAAATACAGGAGACGAAGTAAAAATGCATTATTTTGAGAACAATAATTGTCTTGGAAGGTTCCCATTAGCAACCAGTGAAGACTATGTGAACAAATCTACTGGCGAGCGCATTAGCAATACAGAATGGCATAACATAGTGGTAAGAAATAAGGCTGCAGAAATATGCGAAAAGTACCTTAAAAAGGGAGACAAAGTGTACATCGAAGGTCGAATAAAAACCAGAAAATGGACAGATGATAGAGGTAATGACAGGTATTCTACAGAAATACATTGTACCGATTTTACGTTTCTTACTCCTAAAGAAAAAACTTCAACTCAGACGGAATATACATCTTCTACTCAAATGCCAAATGTCCAAGACACAACAGTTGCCGACAATGGCAGCCAAGAAGACGATTTACCATTTTAATTTTAAACCTACCTAATTGGATATTGAACCCTTAAGTTCTGTACTTTTATTTCAAATTACATTTCCTGAAATAATTAGCTTGATTTTCATACTATTGTTGTTAGTCTGTTCTGCACTTGTGTCTGGCTCTGAGGTGGCTTTGTTTTCGCTACAACCTTCGGATTTTAACAAGGAGGAATCTAAGACCACAAGCAAAGAGAAAATCATAATAGCCTTGCTAGACAGGCCCAAAAAACTCTTGGCAACCATTCTTATAGCCAATAACTTTATAAACATTGCAATCGTTCTACTGTATAGTAGCGTGAGTTATTTGTTTAAACCAGAAAAGGAGATTTTTGTTTTCAACATGTCTCTTACGTTTATAGTAGATATCATAATTGTGACCTTTTTATTGTTGCTTTTTGGAGAGATTTTTCCAAAAGTCTATGCAAATCGAAATAGGATTCAATTTTCACAATTCATGGCCTATCCTATTTTGATTTTAGACAAGATATTAACGCCAGTAAGCATTCCTTTGAGGTTTGTGAGTAATATTTTCGAATCTAAGTTAGGAAAGCAGAAAGCAAATCTTAGTGTAGACCAGCTTTCGCAAGCCTTGGAATTGACCAAAGAAAGTGAAACCTCTGTACAGGAAAAGAAGATTCTTCAAGGGATTGTTTCTTTTGGAAATATCGATGCAAGAGAAGTCATGAAACCGCGATTGGACATAACGGCCATTAATTATGAAGAAAATTTTAAAGACCTTATCAGCCAGATTAAGACTTATGGGTATTCTAGAATTCCAGTTTACAAGGAAGATTTTGATAATATTCAAGGTATTCTCTACATCAAAGACCTGTTGCCTTTTTTGGACAAGTCTTACTTTAAATGGCAAAGTTTATTGAGAGATCCATATTTTGTTCCAGAAAACAAAAAACTGGATGACCTTTTAAACGACTTTAAATCTCAAAAAAATCACATTGCCATTGTAGTGGACGAATACGGAGGGACAAGTGGATTGATTACCCTTGAAGATATCATAGAAGAAATTGTGGGCGACATAAGCGATGAGTTTGACGATGAAGATATCATTTATTCTAAAATTGATAACAAAACCTACGTCTTTGAAGGAAAAACATCGATGAAGGACTTCTATCAAATACTAAAATTGGAAGACGAACACATCAACAAATTTGAAGAAGAAAGAGGCGAGACAGAAACGATTGCCGGATTTTTGCTTGAGTTTACAAAAGGATTTCCAAAAAAAAATCAAAATATAATTTTTGATGGGTTTAAGTTTATTGTTGAAGTTGTTGACGAAAGAAGAATAAAACAAATAAAGGTCATCTTAACGGACTAAGCCATACCAAACAAATAGACCACACGTTATTTAAATTGAATAATTACTGAATGTATAGAATCTTCCAATTAAATTATGTTGTTGCCATTATTTCTTTTTTAGGATTGGTTGCTTGTACAAATGAAGATTCTTTACCAAAACCAAAAGCTTTTTTAGCTTTGGAATACCCTGAAGCACTTTATTTTGAAACAGAATTAGATTGCCCTTTTACCTTCAACTTTAATACACAATCTGAAATAGACACGAAGTCGAACAATTCTTGCTGGTTGGATATCAATTATCCTGAATTGAAAGGTTCTATATACTTAAGTTACTATCCTGTAGAAGACAATCTAAGAGCACTTATTGTAGATGCCCAAAAGTTGCCTTTGTCTCATGAGATTAAGGCAGATGCCATAGCATCGCAAACTTATATCAATAAAAATCACACCACATACGGTTTGTTTTATGAAATCGAAGGCAATGCAGCTTCTCAGGCTCAATTTTACCTTACAGATAGTGTAAATCACTTTCTTACGGCTTCAATTTACTTTAAAACTACACCAAATTACGATTCTATTTTGCCAGCTGCAGCATACCTCAAAAACGATATGCGGGAAATTATGGAAAGTTTACAATGGAAAGATTAACCAATCTTTATCATTAGTTTCTCTCCAATAAGTTCACATTTGCAAAAATTTTGGTTTGGCACAGCATCAAATTAAATGGTTATACCTTATTATTCTTGCGCTCATGTGGGGCAGTTCTTTTATCCTTATTAAGAAAGGCGTAGAAGGACTGACGGCTATTCAGGTAGGAACTTTCAGAGTGTTAATAGGGGCAATTATATTAATAATAGTAGGCTTTAACCGACTTAAAAAGATAAAACGCGCTGATTGGAAATGGTTAGCAATTTCTGGTTTTATCGGTACTTTTTTCCCATCGATTTTGTTTGCCTATGCTATGACCGAAATAGATTCGGCAGTTGCTTCTATTTTAAACTCGACCGTTCCACTGCTTGCGTTGGTTGTTGGCGTTTTGTTTTACAAATCCAGGTTTCAAAGGTCTCAATTTTTAGGAATTATTATCGGATTTATAGGTTGCATCGTTTTGATTATGATTGGCGCAAATATCAACCAAAATCAAAATTACTGGTATTCGGCATTGCCTGTTATTGCTTCGTTAATGTATGCCTTTAATGCCAATATTATAAAATCACACTTGCAGTATCTATCTGCATTTGCAATTGCAGCAGGTTCGTTCATAATCATTTTACCACCGACATTAGTGGTATTGATTAGTTCAGGTTTTTTCGACATGAACTATTTAAGTCAGCCAGAAATCCAAACTTCTATGCTTTACATTGTTCTATTAGCTGTTTTTGGAACAGCTGTGGCAAAGATTTTATTTAACAGATTGATACAATTGTCAGATCCAGTATTTTCAACGTCTGTGACTTACCTGATTCCTATTGTAGCTTTGTTTTGGGGCATTTTGGACAACGAATCCTTTAGTCTTTGGCAGCTTGTAGCTGGTGCTATTATTCTTGTTGGGGTCTATGTGTCTAATCTAAAGAGACTCAAATAAGCTGTCAATCGGACTTTAGTTCAACATATCCCAAAGTTTGTCTTTCAGCTCTTGTAAACCTTGTTGAGCTACTGAGGAAATGAATACATAAGGCACATCTTTGAAGTCCGCTTTTAATTCGTTGTCGATGTCTTCTTGCAATTCATCATCGAGCATATCGCATTTCGAAATGGCCACTAGACGCTCTTTGTCCAATAATTCGGGGTTGTAACGTTTTAATTCGTCAACAAGAATGTCGTATTCCTTTTTAATGTCTTTGGTGTCGGATGGAATTAAGAATAATAAAGTCGAATTTCGTTCGATATGTCGTAAAAACCGATGTCCTAAACCTTTGCCTTCTGCTGCACCTTCGATAATGCCTGGGATATCGGCTATGACAAAAGTTCTATAATCTCGGTATTTTACAATGCCCAAATTAGGCTTGAGCGTAGTAAATTCGTAATCTGCTATTTTAGGTTTGGCTGCAGTTACTACAGAAAGTAAGGTGGATTTTCCAGCATTTGGGAAACCAACTAAACCAACATCGGCAAGAACTTTGAGCTCCAGCGTTATGTTTTTTTCAATACCTTCCTCTCCAGATTGCGCATATCGCGGTGTTTGATTGGTTGCACTTTTGTAAAAGGTGTTCCCCATGCCACCTCGACCACCTTTTGCAGCAATGTAAACTTCTTGATCATCAGTTAGTTCGTGTAGGATTTCCTGAGTGTCTGTATCTCGAATTACAGTGCCTAACGGCACTTCGATATATTGGTCTCCGCCATCAGCACCTGTACTGTTCTGTTTGCCACCATGTCCGCCATGTTCTGCTCTGATGTGTCGTTTGAATTTTAAATGAAAAAGCGTCCAAAGGTTTTTGTTTGCCTTTATAACGACATGTCCTCCTCGTCCACCGTTTCCGCCATCGGGTCCACCTTTTGGAATGTATTTTTCTCGACGCAGATGTGCAGATCCTTTTCCTCCATTTCCAGAAGTGATATGAATTTTGACATAATCAACAAAATTGCCTTCAGTCATTTTATCTTTTTTTTGCAAATATCAAAAATAAAATCCCAATAACTGAAAATTCATTTGATTTCAAATATTTCAATTCAGACTAATTTGTACTTTTGGCACATGAAAACGATTGTCGCAACGGTTTGTTTTGTTTTATTTCTTTCATGTAAAAATGAAGACTTTATAAAAGTGGATGCTGAAATTATCGCACATAACGAATTACAGGCTATCGACTTAAGAGAAGTTGATAGTTATCCCATGTTTAAGGCTTGTGATGAAATGTCGTCCAAAGAAAATCAGCAAACCTGTTTTGCAAGAGAAATGCATAAATGGTTAAAGCCATATTTAGATACGATTTCTGTCAATTTTGTCAATCCAGATACGATACAGATGTATTTAAGTGTAGACGAAAAAGGTAAGCTTATTCAAGATTCTATTCATTTAAAGGAAAATGCCTTGAAAGATAGATTCTTGGAGGCTTTTAACAACCCGCCTCAGTTATATCCTGCGCAAAAAAGAGGTGTTCCGGTGAAAGTTTCCTTTCAAATGCCAATCATTATTACACCAAATTAGACCTTATACGCTCGTCCTTTCCAACTAAATTTCCCTCCTAAGGATTTTAGGCCAAAATATGTGGTAGCGAATGGATAGATGAAGAGTGTAAGCAAATAAGTTGAGGGTTTTATGTTTTCTTTAAAGAAATTATACCCAATAAAAAGAACATAGCTGTCAATTGCCATTTTAACAAGCCAGAACAGCCAGAATAGTTTAGGTATAACTATGATGAAAGGTGTGATGATAACCAAGTACAGGTTGGTGAAAAGTACAAGGATTCCTAATGAAATCAAGTAAGGATTTTTGTAGTGTTTTGACTTTGAAGCCCAACGCAGTCTTTGTTGAGATAATGTGTAGAAATTCGATTCGGGTAAAGTCTTGACAACGGCTTCTTGATGGACGAGTGTAGCGATATTCTGTTTTGCTAATCTAAATTGTTCAAGCGTAAAAACATCGTCTCCACTTACTATATGCTTGTGTTGTTCTATGGCGTTCAGCCTTTGTAAGGCTTCTTTTTTAAGGCACATGTTGGCAGCGTTACACATGAGATAATGTTTTGGCGCAAAACTGCCTAATCCAATGACCTGAAGACACATGAGGTCTAAGGTTTGATAGTTGTTCCAAATTCCTTTTCTATTCTGAATATAGACAGGTGCTGCAATAAAATCAAAGGATTTTTGATATAATTTTTGATTATATGCTTTGAGCCAACTTTCGGGAACGACACAATCGGCATCTGTGTTTAGAATGTAATCGAATTTTGCGTAAGGTAATGCGGATAAAACAGCACTTTTTTTTGGAGATTTTGCAAGATTTTGATTTTGATATATTTTGAAATTATTTAGTTTAAATATTTTAATGAAATCTTGACATATCTCTACGGAACTATCCTCAGAATGGTCATTAACGAGTAATACTTCAAACAAATGCCTTGGGTAATCTAAATGCTTAAGATGCTGTAAAAGACTGTTCATGTGCTCAGCTTCATTCCTAAAAGGGATAATGATACTAAAACTGGTTTTAGGTGTTGTATTGATGTTTTTTCTGTCCAAAGATTTCTTAAATTGAAATGCGTAAAAAACCATCGCAAAACCATAGATGCCAATAAGTATGATGCCTAAATAGATCATACATTTAATGTTGAAAATTTGGGTTTCCACTTAAAGAGTAACATGTATCCCAAGACGGCAGGAATCATGGTGTTGAATAACCACATTAACACAACTGTAACTAATACAGAATGATGAGGTTGTCCTAAAAAACTGAATAGCGTTACAGCCATACTGCCTTTTACAAGGCTGTCTGCCAAAGCAAATGACGGAATAACAGATGAAAAAAGATAAGTCACAAAAATGATAGATAATCCATCAATATATTGAATTTCAATAGTTAATGCCCATAGTAAAAATAAAAACTGATGAGAAAAAATAACATATCTGAAAACACTACAGAGAAATACCTTAGCCAAAACCAATTTAGAGGTTTTATGAATGGTTTTTGCAATCTTTAAAATATGGTATTTCAATTTTTTGTTGACGAAGACGACTAAAAATCCAAATAAAGTAAGCGGAAGCACCCATAGATAGTTATGGTCAAATTCAAACATGGGAATTCTTGAAATAAAGATTAAACCTATACATCCAAAAATCACAGTTGCTCCAAATTGGCAAACATGACCAATGCTTGTAGCGGCAATCACTTTGTGGCTTTCATTTAAGGGGTAAAACATACATTTCCCGCCGTATTCACCAACTTTGTTGGGTGTAAAGATGGATAAACCATGACTAATTAATACTTGTCTTGACGATTCAAGTAACGAAATATCTTTTGACAAAATCTTCCATTTATAGATTTCTCCAAACCAATTGAAAAATGAAAATACACAAAGAATAAGAATTAAGTTTTGCCAAATGTCATCAGCTTTAAAGATGTATTCCAAAAAATGTACAGAGATGATGGTTTTGTCGAATTCCTGGTATAAATAAATGCAGCCAAAAACACCAACACATATTTTTATAACTAAAAGAAGGTATGGACGAATGAACTCTTGTATATTTGACATGCACAAATAAACAATAATATATTTAATTTGTTCGACGTCCGTTTAGGTTGTTGTCAAAGCACTAAAAAAAGAGAGTTGATAGAAGAACAAGTCATTCTAGGAGTAGACCCAGGCACAACCATTATGGGGTTTGGTATTATAAGAGTTAGAGGAAAACGTATAGAATTACTCCAGCTGAATGAATTAAATTTAAAAAAATACAGTGACCAATACGTTAAGCTAAAATATATTTTTGAGAGAACCATTGAGTTAATCGATACCTTTCATCCTGATCATTTGGCAGTCGAAGCTCCTTTTTTTGGAAAAAATGTTCAATCTATGTTGAAATTAGGTAGAGCTCAAGGAACAGCCATTGCGGCAGGTTTGTCTAGACAGATTCCCATAACGGAGTATTCTCCAAAAAAAATCAAAATGGCTATAACAGGTAATGGAAATGCAAGTAAGGAGCAAGTTGCAGGAATGTTACAAAGCATGTTGAATATAAAGACTTTGCCTCAAAATCTAGATTCAACCGATGGTCTTGCAGCAGCCGTTTGTCATTTCTACAATCAAAATAAACCACAGAGTACAAAAAATTACTCCGGATGGGGTGCTTTTGTAAAAGACAATGAAAATAGAGTAGGGTAGCCCTGAAATGCTAAGATACTGCTTTGAGCTTTTTCAGTTTCGTTTTTACAAGCTGTTTCTCTACATAATTTTTAGACACTTTCAAAGACTTTTGACCACTATCAGGCAAATCAAACATGGCATCTGTAAGCACAGCTTCGCATAACGATCTTAAACCTCTTGCGCCTAATTTATATTCCATAGCTTTGTCGACAATATAATCCAAAGCGTCGTTAGAAAAACTAAGCTTTATATCGTCCATGGCAAATAGCTTAATGTACTGTTTGGTGATTGCATTTTTAGGCTCGGTAAGAATAAGTCTTAATATATCACGCCCTAAGGGCTCCATATGAGTAAGAACAGGAAGCCTGCCAATAATTTCAGGAATTAAGCCATAGTCTTTTAGATCTCTTGGTGTAATGTATTGAAGCATATTCTCCTTATCGAGATGCTCACCTTTTTGAGATGCACCATATCCGACAGCTTGCATGTTTAGTCGTTTTGAGATATTTCTTTCGATACCATCAAAAGCTCCACCAGCAATAAACAATATATTTTCTGTATCTATTTCTATAAAGTTTTGGTCAGGATGTTTTCTTCCGCCTTTTGGAGGTACATTGACAATCGTTCCCTCAAGAAGTTTTAACAAAGCTTGCTGAACACCTTCGCCACTCACATCTCTGGTTATCGACGGATTATCAGATTTTCTAGCAATTTTATCTATTTCGTCTATAAAGACGATACCAGTTTGGGCTTTTTCCACATTGTAATCTGCAGCTGCCAAGAGTTTTGTCAATATGGTCTCTACGTCTTCTCCAACATAGCCCGCTTCTGTAAGTACAGTAGCATCTACAATGGCTAGAGGTACATTTAACATTTTGGAGATTGTTTTGGCAATCAGTGTTTTTCCTGTTCCAGTTTGACCAACCAAAACGATATTACTTTTCTGAATTTCTATATCGTCTTTTTTGCTTTTAGGTTGCAAAAGCCTTTTATAGTGGTTGTAAACAGCCACAGACATCACCTTTTTGGTAAAATCTTGTCCAATAACATATTGGTCTAAGAATTCTTTGATTGCTTTCGGCTTTTGAAGCGAGAGGTCTTTATCTAGATCGCTCTTTTTGTGCGTAGAGATTTCTTCTTGTACAATATTATAGGCTTGAACAATGCATCTGTCGCATATATGCGCGTCAAGTCCAGCTATCAATAAATTAGTTTCCGACTTTTTACGGCCACAAAATGAGCACTCTAGCGTTTCTTTAGGCATGTTTTTAATCTCTTTTTAAAATCTCGTCTATCATTCCGTAATTCTGGGCTTCAGTTGCATTCATCCAAAAATCTCTATCACCATCTTCGTAAACTTCATCATAAGTTTTACCGCTGTGTTTAGAAATTATGGCGTACAATTCTTCTTTCAACATTAATATTTGTTGCGCTGTAATTTGAATATCGTCGGCCTGACCTTGTGCACCACCCATAGGTTGATGAATCATAACTCGAGAATGAGGCAATCCAGAGCGTTTGCCTTCGGCTCCAGCACAAAGAAGTACAGCACCCATCGATGCAGCAATACCCGTGTTTATTGTAGCGACGTCAGGTTTGATAAATTGCATGGTGTCGTAAATCCCAAGACCAGCATAAACACTTCCTCCTGGCGAGTTGATGTAAATCTGGATATCTTTTGAGGCATCGGTAGATTCTAGAAAAAGTAATTGCGCTTGGATAATGTTTGCAACTTGATCATTTATTCCTGTTCCAAGAAAAATAATTCTATCCATCATGAGTCTTGAAAAAACGTCCATCGCAACAGCATTCATTTGACGCTCTTCTATAATATTTGGAGTCATTCCCAAAGGTGTCATGCTCGTTACTATTTTCGAATAGTAATTCGAGTTTATGCCTTGGTCTTTTATCGCAAACTTTTCAAATTCTGATTTTATGTCCATATACAAAACGTACTAAAAGTTATTTGTAAACTTCGTCAATAAATTGTTTATAATTCAATTTTTTAACTTCTAAGTTAACATTGTTTTTGTAAAATTCGATGAGTTTTTTGCTCAACACTTGGTCAGATACTTTTTTGACTTCCTCTTGGTTGTTGAGCATGTTTTCTACAATGCCATCTAATAAGTCGTCAGTAATATCATTGCCTCCAAATTGTGTCATTTGCATTTTGAAACGTTCTGTGAATTCAGCTTTAACGTCATCAAGGTTTACTTGGATGTTGTTATCAACAATTAATTTTTGTTCGATTAGCTGAAATTTGAATCCTTTTTGGCTTTTCTCAAATTGTTCTTTAGCTTCTTCTTCGCTCAATTCCTTCTCGCCCGATACTCTTATCCATTTTTGAAGAAACTCACCTGGTAAATCGAAATTCGTATGTTCAATCAAAAATTCTGTTACATCGTTAAGCAATTGCTGGTCGCTTTGAGATTCGAAGTGTCTTTCAGCTTCTTCTTTAAACTTGTTTCTTAGCTCTTCTTCGGAAGCGATTTCTTCATTAGGATATACTTTTTTGAACAAGTCTTCATCAAGCTCTGCAGGAACTTCTTCATTTATTTCAGAAATAGTAAAGGTTACTTCAACATCGATGTCTTTAGCTTTTTCTTCATCTATTCCTAAATGTCTAGAGGTTTCGGTTGAGTCTTTGAATAAATTTTTTGTGCCAAAAACAACGGAATCACCAATTTTTGAATCAGAAAGTAAATCTTTGTCTTTTTGCTCATTCAGGTCATTTAAGGTAATAACCGCATCGTTGCTAATCTCTTCCTCTTCGTTTTCAAATACGCCAACAACTCTGTAATCGTCTTTAACTTCTGTTTGAGTAACTAACTTTCCAAATTGTTTTTGGACTGTTTTGACCTGATCGTCAAGAAATTCTTCATCTGCCTCTATATGATAGTGGGTAATTGCGTTTTCAGGGTTCAAATCGATTTCGAAGCTCGGCGTTAAGCCTAATTCGAATTCAAACTGATAATTTTCGCTATCCCAATCGAACTCCTCTTGAGGTTTAGGAAGAGGTTGACCTAAAATGTCCAGCTTTTCTTCGTTTATATAGTTGTTTAATGTTTCTTGTAAAAGTTTATTTACTTCGTCCACCATGACAGATTTGCCAAACTGTTTTTTGATAAGACCTAATGGCACATGACCTTTTCTAAATCCAGGTATATTTGCAGTTTTTCTGTAGTCCTTTAAAATTTTATCAACTTTAGGCTGATAATCATCTTTGTTAATGTCGATTGTTATTACAGCATTAAGATCATCGGTGTTTTGTAACTTGATATCCATTTATCCATTTTTGTTGAATTTGCAAAATTACAACTTATTTAAGCGGTGGCAAAATAGAACTAAGCTTTTACTTTTTTTTAGTAATTGAAAATAAAATAGATTGAAAAAAGGACAGTAATATGCTGAATAGAAGTGCATACCAGAAACCATCTACTCGAAATCCTGTGACAAGCGCATCGCATATTAAAATTATAATGGCATTGATGGCTAGAAGAAAAAGGCCTAAGGTAAAAATGGTGACAGGTAAGGTGAAAATAATCAAAATTGGTTTTACAAACATATTAAGGACAATAAGTACAGCAGCTACAACGATGGCTGTAAGAAAATTTGTCACGCTTATTCCCGGAAGTATATTTGATAATACGACAACTGCTATAGCACTCAGAATAATTTCAATCAGCGTATTTTTAGCATTGTTTTCTTTCATGTTAATGTCAGGAATAAAGCATTAAATTATAATTTGTAAGAAATTCCTAGTCCAAAAGTAAATATATTTGATAAATATTTGCCTTCAAAAGGAATAATACCTCCATTTTCTTGATAAAAGTTATAGGTTTCTTCTATTTCTTTTTCTCTAACAAATAAAAATGAACTATCGATGGTGATGTGTTTGTTGACTTTCAAGGATATTCCTGAAGTATACCCTTGACCATCATTATTAGGAAAAGCTGGTGTTAAGCTTCCCTTGGTGTGCGGGCTTTCTTGTTTAAACATTCCACCTCTGATGATTAAATTTCTCATCGCATTGTATTGCAGACCAAACCTAAACGTATTGGCATTTTTAAAGTTTATTGGAAAGGATGTACTTCCTAAATCGCTACTTTCAAAATTGATATCTACTGTATCAAGGGACTCCCAAAACACTCTGTTGTAATCAAACGCCAATAAAAAATTCTTTCTTATTTGATAAGAAAACCCAAGTCTCAATTCTCTAGGAAGTGGAATTGAAGTTTGAAAAAAAGCTATAGAATTTGAGATTCCTGATGAAGGCGGGAAGTTCGAAAATCTTGCACTAGCTTCATTTGATTTCATTTGTATTTCACCTCTGTAATTAAAGCCAATTTTAAGCTTTTCTGTGGGTGAGAATAAAAAGCCAGCGCTCCAACCCCAATTTGAGGTTCCTGTTTCCTTGTAGGTGATGTTGGCCCGGTTTCCATTGTCGTCCACAGTGGAGCGGTCAACATTTCGGTTAAATAAATAGTTTCCAGATGCGAATATTGGCCCACCTCCAACACTAAAATATTCTGATAGTTTTAGGGACAATAAGGGTTGAAAAAATACAGTTGATATTTCCAATTGATTGATCAGATGAGAACCTTGCCAATCTCTTGCCCATTCCATATTAGAGCTAAAAGGCGTATAAATCGCAATTCCAGTCGAAATCCATTCATTCAATTTGTACGTGATGTAGGCATAAAAAGGCAGATTCCTATTATCTTCGGCATCTACAAAAGTCTCAGAATTGACATCCTGCCATTTGGTAGTTCCAAAACTGCCAAAACCACCAATGGACACGTTCAATTTATTTTTTAGATAAGGCAAAGCCGCAGGATTGAAAAAAGCAGATTCTGCTGAGTTTACGACAGCAACTCCAGTATGTCCCATTGCTAATGCTTGATTACCTTGTAAGCTTATCCTAAAGCCATTTCCAGCATAAGTCATGCTGATGCTGAAAAATACAAGTAATAGCCTAGGTAACAGCTTCATTTAGATAGTAATAAATTGCATAACAGTTTCAAAAAATACTTTCGGGCTTTCTGCATGTACCCAATGTCCAGCATTCTCTATTGTAACCACTTTTGCTTGTGAAAATTGTTTTGCGATCAAAGATTCATCATCTGCGGTGATATAATTGGAGTTTTCACCTTTTATAAAAAGTGATTCAACTTCGATTAATGTTTCCTCTTTCAAGGCTTTGCCAATATAATCTTTGTTGGCTAGAAAAGCATCGATGTTTGGCTTGAGTGCTAAACTGTTGTCTGAGTTTCTTTTCAAATTTTTAAGAAGAAATAATCGGACGCCAGTATCTTTTATGTTTTGTTTTAAAATTTCTTCTGCCTCTTTTCTAGAGGATAATTTTTGTTGCTTTAATTGTAATAAACTGTTTAATATTTCATCATGATGAGGTTTGTATCCTTTGGGAGAAATGTCTACAACTACCAATTTTTCAACCAATTGAGGGTATTTGGAAGCAAAAAACATGGCAATTTTTCCTCCCATGGAATGTCCTATTAAAATTGCCTTTTTTATGCTGTATTCTTCCAAATAGTCTTTGACGTCTTGGGCCATTATTTCATAGGAAAAATCATCATGATGTGGACTTTTACCATGATTTCGCATATCTGGAGTGTGCACTCTATAGCCTTGTGCCGCAAAAGATTTTGATAAAGTACGCCAATTATCACCCATGCCCAAGAAGCCATGAATAATAACAAGGTCTTTGCCGTCGCCTAAAATCTGAGTATTTAGTTTCATGAAGACAGTTTTGATAAATATGATTTTACCACTGTTTCTAGTCCAAGATAAAGCGATTCGCAAATCAGGGCATGACCAATGGAAACTTCCTTTAAATTAGAGATGGATTGAGAAAAAAATTCAATATTTTCCAAGCTAAGATCATGACCTGCATTGATGCCAATTCCTAGACTATAAGCTTCTTTTGAAGCCAAGACGTAGTTTTCTATGGCTAAATCTCTATTCTTAAAATAAGTTTTGGCATAATCTTCCGTGTATAATTCTATGCGGTCTGTTCCAGTATCTTTGGCATGACTTACCATGTCCACATCAGGGTCTACAAATATGGACGTTCTGATGTTGTTGGATTTAAAGAGGTGAATTATTTCTCTAAGATAGTTCTTATGAGTTTTCGTGTCCCAACCAGCATTAGAGGTTATAGCATCTATTGCATCGGGTACTAGTGTAACTTGATGCGGTTTGACTTCCAAGACCAAATCGATGAATTTTGGATTTGGATTGCCTTCGATATTAAACTCTGTCGAAACAACTTTGGACAAGTCTCGAACGTCTTGATAGGTAATGTGTCTTTCGTCTGGTCTGGGATGAACTGTTATGCCTTGAGCGCCGAAACCTTCAATATCGATTGCTGCTTTCACCACATTAGGCATGTTGCCACCTCTGGCATTTCGCAATGTCGCAATTTTGTTAATGTTCACACTTAATTGTGCCATTTCATAATTTTTTCTTAGTTCTGGCAAAAATACATTCTTAATGTGCCTTATGCTTATTTTTTTAATTATTTTGCATACAATTATGACTAATAAAATGAGCATAAAAGAGAAATATTCTTTAGACATAAATCTTAACGTAGGTGAGGCTAAACAACTTTTTTCAAAAAGAAACGTAAAGGCATTACCTGTCGTAAAAAATGATATTTATCAAGGTCTTTTATTTCAAAATGCCATCGCGGATTTTCAAGATTCTAAAGCCTTATCCTTGTTAACACATCTTTTTAAAGACATTTCATTACAAAAAGATTACACCTTTTTTGATTGGTTTAAACTTTGTTCTGCAAATGATATCACTCAAGTTCCTTTGGTCTCGTCTAAAATAAGAAAGTTTAAAACAAATATTAGCTTAGAAGATATATTGGAAGACTACAAATATTCGGCACTTGCAATGGAGCTTTCTACGGTTTTGGTGATTAAAAAAGATTCTCAAACATTTTCTTATTCCGAAGTTATTCAAATCATTGAAGCACATGGCGCCAAAGTTTTGGCTACTTTTATAGGCAGTTCGAATGAAGATTCTACCGAAATAGTCCTAAAAATATTGCATACTGGATTAAATGAACTTTTACAAACCTTTAGGCGGTATGAGTTTGACATCATTAGCTATCATGATGAAGATTTGCATCAAGAAACCCTCAAGGACAATTCCGAATATTTATCAAAATACTTAACGGTTTAAAGAATGAAAGTAGCAGTTTTTGGTCAAGCATTTTATCCAGATTCTATAAAATATCTCATTCAAATTTTGTCAGTTTTTAAAAAACGTAAAGTTCGCTATGTTTTCGAAGAACAGTACATTAATCTGATTCGAGAAAGTAAACTGGAGTTAGATCATTCGGAAACTTTCAGCAGGTTAGACGATACATTTGACTTGTTTTTTTCTTTAGGTGGCGACGGGACTATTTTGGCTTCAGTGAATCATGTTAGGGATATTAATATTCCAATAGTTGGCATAAATACGGGTCGATTAGGTTTTTTGGCAACCATACATAAGGAAAATATAGATTCCTATATCAACGATATTTTGGATGGAAAATATAGCATTTCAAAAAGGTCTGTTTTAGAAGTCACTTCGGATTTACCCGCTTTTAACAGTCATTATAA
This sequence comes from Bacteroidia bacterium, assembly GCA_030429455.1. Lineage (GTDB taxonomy): Bacteria > Bacteroidota > Bacteroidia > Flavobacteriales > Flavobacteriaceae > Psychroflexus. Next base: position 24,433 of record JAUIFC010000024.1, read on the forward strand.
CGTGGCTTTAAACGAAGTGACGCTTTGCAGAAAAGACACAACATCGATGATAAGTATAGATGCTTGGGTCGAGGATGAACATTTAGGGAAATATTGGTCGGATGGCTTAATCATTTCTACGCCGACAGGTTCGACAGGATATTCTTTAAGTTGTGGTGGTCCGATTATCAGTCCTCAAACCAAGGCGTTGGTTCTTACTCCTATTGCTCCACATAATTTAAATGCACGCCCACTTGTCGTTCCAGATGATACCAAACTAAAGCTAAAAGTTTCTGGAAGAGAGAATGATTTTTTACTTTCGATGGATTCCAGAATTAACACGGTTTCTCAGGAGTATGAAATTTATGTTCGAAAAGCAGATTTTGAAATAAGTCTTGTTCTCCATGAGGATAATAGTTTTATAAAGACCTTACGCAAAAAATTGTTATGGGGCGAAGATCAAAGAAATTAATAAATTATTATTGAATTTCTTCTTCTAATTCGATACCATGATTTACCATAAAATCTTTATCAAGCTCGACTTTAAGATTTTTAATAAACTCTAAATAAGCGGGTTTCAATTTTTCTGGCATTGGTTCTGCTTTTGGCAGTTTTTGTTTGTATGGATCTACTTGTCTGCCATTTACCCAAAATCGGTAACATACGTGAGGACCAGTAGCATAACCTGTACTTCCTACATATCCAATAATTTCACCTTGCTTAACGCGATCGCCAACTTTTACAGCTCTTCTAGACATGTGAAGGTATTGCGTGCTGTATTTGTTGGTATGTTTGATTTTTACATATTTTCCATTTCCGCGGGTATAACTAGATTTTGTAACAATTCCATTTGCAGTGGCCCAAATTGGTGTGCCAGTAGGAGCAGCATAATCGGTTCCTTTGTGGGATTTCCAACGTTTATGAACAGGGTGGAATCTGCGTGGACTATATCTTGAAGAAATCCTTGAATACTGTACCGGTGCTTTTAAAAAAAAGCGTCTTAGTGTTTTGGCTTCTTCGTCAAAATATTCAGTTCGCTCTAGGGTCGAATCTACCATAAATTCGAATGCATAATAGGCTCTATTGCGATGTTCGAATACAGCGGCATCTATACTTTCTATTCCAGCGTAAATGGTATCGTTTATGTACTTTTCTTTGAAGATTACTTTAAAACGGTCGCCTTTGTCAATTTTAAAAAAGTCAATGGTCCATTGATAGATGTCTGCAAACCTATTAGTAAGCATGTAGTCTATGCCTGCTTCATCTATAGCCAAAGACAGCGACGAATTAATAACGCCTGAGGCTACTCTTGTTTTAATCGTTACTGGTTTTTTCGCTTTCTCTCCATAAATACTATCATCTAAAAATACTTTAGTATAATCAATTTTATTGTTCTCGTAAATGAATGCAAGAGGCTTGGATAGGCTGTCTTTCGATTTTAAAATAGTATAAGGTCTTCCTACGTTTAATCTTCTAAAATCGAATATAGTGTCTGGTACCGATTGAGTTATTTCGTAAACTTCTCTGGGCGTTACGCCGTGCTTATCCATAATGGACGCAAAAAAGTCGCCATTAGATACTGTGTCGTTCACAACATGATAATTGTTTAATCTAAAGCCATAAGCATTTTTTTCGACTTCAACTTTTCTTTCAGTAGTATTTTTTGATTTTTTCTCTTCGTTATCAGTAGTCGATTCACAGCTAAATGCTAACAAAAGCAACGCTCCAAAAATCGAAATAAATTTAGACATTATTAAAATTGAATGATATGGTTACAAATTTAAATAAAAGTTGAAATATTAATACCATAAACGACAGTAAGAATGATTTATTTAAAATATTCGATATATAAACCGTTGGTATTCTTTTAAAATCCTCTAATCTTTATAATATTTAAAAATGTAACCAATATTTGTATATATTTGGTATCGAAATTCTAATACACACAAGACAAACATTTATTTCATTAGGACATGCTTTCCAAGCTAAATTGAATTAAATTAAATATAATTTTTACAAATAAAAACCTCAAAAAATGATAACAAATAATAGAATTTTAACAATAACGATCTTTTTCATGAGTTGTTTTTTTCTGAAGACTTATGGTCAGGAAAGACACACTATTACGTTAACTTGCCAAACCACTGAGCTTACAGATCAAAGTATTAATGATCTATGCACTTTTGGTCAAAGTTCGAGCGTTGCCAACAAAGACTATACCGTCGAAGCACAAGTAAGCGATGTGATTTTGTGGAATGGAAAATACGCTGAACCTGGACTAGGATACATCGATATTGTAAGTGTAGATTTTGAAGCTGGCACAAATATCTTTAAAGATAAGCATCTTATGGATAAAGATGACGGTCTGCCAGATGGAACAATTGTCGCCATGGTGAAAAAAGGTGAATCTGGTGATGAATTGAAATATAAGATTACATTTGATGCCTATGATAGTCAAGGTGACTTTATTTCTCGTTTTAAAATTGATCCAAAAATTAAAGTAAGAAAACTAAGAACAAATTGAATTGAAGGAAATTAAATTTGAAGATTTATTCTTACATAATATTTAGAGAAATAAATTTCTATACTAAAGCCATATTATTTGGGTTTTTTTCTATTACATCAATTTGTGCTCAAACTACAGAAGTCAATATCGTAGACTTAGAAAGTGATTATTTATCCAATGATTTTAAGCCTGAAGTTGAGTTAGCTATTCTTAATAGACTAGCGTCCGAGTCAATTGATCCAGATAAAATAATTCATTACAGCGATGTATTGATTAAAAAAGCTACGGCCCAAGATTCTGTTGACTATATATACGATGCCAATTTGCAAAAAGGAAATGGCTATCGTTTAAAAGGTGATTTTGCCGAAGCTTTCGAATTTTTTCAAAAAGCAGAAGCAATTGCTCAAGCCAATCAAGACGAGATTAGAGTAGCATTGACAAATATAACCATAGGAGATGTTCATTCTGAAATCGCTAATCATGACAGTGCAGTTAAATATTACGAGAGAGCAATTGATAAAATAAGAAGCATTATCAAATCTTCCACAGATGAAGATTTAAATAATGAAATGTTATATTATCTTGGTGTAGCACTTTACAATTGTGGGGACGAGTTTTACGACGTTGATGATTTTGAAAAGGCTTTAGGCTATTTTTACGAATCTAGTGGGCTTTTTAAACAATTGGACTATAAACAGGAATCTGCTTATAATTTGGGTAGCATTGGCATGGTGTACATCAAGCAAAATAAGCTGTCCTTGGCGGAAGCAAGTATAAAGGAGGCTATGGCCATCCTAGAAGCAGAAAAGGACTATCCGCCTATTTCAGAATATTTATACAGTTTATCTGAAATATATTTAAGAAAAGGGAATACAGAATTAGCTTTAAAGTATGCACAAGAAAGTCTGGAACTAGCACAGGAGTATGAGCTTAAAAAGGAATTGGACAGATCGAATGTTCAATTATCAGCGGTATTTGAAGAACTTGATGATTATAAAAAATCGCTTTTTTATTTAAAAAAACATGTCATATACTACGATAGCATCGCTAAGGTAACCAAAGAAGTAACAAAAAAGGAAACAGAATTGCAGTTGGCAAAAAAACAACTTGAACTTGACCTTAGAGTACAGAGAAACAAAAATGAACGGATAGTCATGTATTCCTTTTTGGGCGGAATGGTATTACTTTCATTCTTGGTTATTGGGTTATTTCGCAGAAATCGATTCGTCAATAAAACAAAAACAATAATCGAAGAAGAAAGGAAAAAAGGCGACGATTTGCTTTTAAACATTCTTCCTAAAGAAACGGCAAAAGAATTAAAGGACAACGGGAAAGTAGTTGCCAAGAAATACGAATCTGTAAGCATAGTATTTACAGACTTTAAAGGCTTTACAAAACAAGCGGCCAAGTTGGATCCTGAGAAACTTGTAGAGTGCGTGGACATGTATTTCACTAAATTTGATGAGATTATTAAAAGATATAACTTAGAAAAAATTAAAACAATAGGAGATTCTTATATGTTTGCTGGTGGTTTGCCAACGCAATCTGATGACCATGCCGAGAAAGTTGTTTTGGCTGCGCTGGAAATATTGGATTATACTAACCATATAAAGAAAGTATATAAGGTTAATGAGGGTCGATTTGATATTCGCATAGGTATTCATACTGGACCTGTTGTTGCTGGAGTAGTTGGTAAGAACAAATTTACATACGATATTTGGGGCGACAGTGTAAATATCGCTTCTAGATTGGAGTCTAGCTCGGAAGCAGGAAGAATAAATATTTCAGAAAGTACTTTTAATTTAGTCAAAGATGATTTTAAATGTGAGCCTAGAGGTAAAATCGAAATTAAGAATAGAGGTCAAATAGAGATGTATTATTTAACAAGATAATTCAATGGAATCAATAAAAGAACAGGATACCAATAATTATTGGGAGCAATTAGAACGTTTAGAAAAGTTAATTCGAGCCTCAGAATTAAAAGCAGGTATTTTATTCTCTTTTCATAGTTTGATTTTAGGTCTTTTTGTCGATAAGTTACAAAATTTTGAAAAAGTCCTAAAAGATAACACACTCTTTGTGGTCTTAGTTATTTTGTGGGCCATAGCAGTGTTTATTTCGAAATTTTTTTGCTTTAGATGTTTCCAGCCAAATATGAAATTAAAGTATAGAAGAAACGTTTTCTTTTTTAGAGACGCTGCAAAGAACTTTAAAAGCGTAGATGCTTATGTCAAAGAAATAACCAAAATTTGCCAAACTAACCAAGAAATCGTAAAGCGACTAAGCGAACAAATTCATGCCGAAAGTGTGATCATTGACAGGAAGTTTTTTAATGTAAAGCTTGCCATTCAGTTTTTTCTTTTGAGTTTTATATTTATAGTTTTAATGGTCATATTTTGGCTGTTTGTAGAGTTTATTTAGGACATCAGATTTGAGTTCTTCTTCCGTTTTAATCTTTGGATTACACTACCCTGAACCAAAATCTACTGGAGCTGGTGTGAGGATGCTCCAGTTAATGAATCTCTTAAAATCTAGCGGATTTATCCTTCATTTTGCAACAGCTTCGCAAAAAGGCGCATACTCGTTCAATTTAGATGAAATTGATATTCAGGAACATGTCATTAAGTTAAACGATAATAGTGCGGATTTAATATTAAAGTCTATCAATCCAGATGTTGTAATATTTGATCGTTTTATTACCGAAGAACAATTTGGTTGGAAGGTGGATGAGCTTTGCCCAAATGCTTTAAAGGTTTTAGATACTGAAGATCTTCACTTTTTAAGAGAAGAACGCGAGGATAAGCTTAAGAATAAAAAGAATGAAAACCATGTTTTAAGCGACAAAGCAAAACGTGAACTTGCTTGCATGTGGCGATGTGATTTGAATTTAATTATTTCTGAATTTGAATTGAATTTGCTGATTAGTCACTATAACTTTCCTGAAAAGCTTTTGTATTATTTACCTTTATTAGTTGAAGATGAAGGGATTAAGTCGTCTAGAGGCTTCTCTCAAAGAAGTCATTTTGTGAGTATTGGAAATTTTAAGCACAAGCCAAATTATGACATGGTAACATTTACCTATAAGCATATTTGGCCACTTATTAAGAAGCAATTGCCAAACGCAGAATGGCATATTTATGGTGCATATTTGCCCGAATCCATTGCGCAACTGCATTCTCCCAAAAAAGGTGTAATGGTAAAAGGCAGAGCAGAAGATGCCTTCGAAACTATTGGACAGTACAAAGTCATGTTGGCGTATTTAAGGTTTGGCGCAGGCTTAAAGCAGAAATGCATAGATGCCATGGCTTCTGGTGCGCCAATTTCTACAACACAAATAGGCGCAGAAGGTTTATCATCTCAAATCAATTGGCCTGGAATAATTGAAGAGGATATCGAAGCTTTTGTCCGACAGTCCACACGTCTTTATTCGGATAAGAATTTCTGGAACTTAAAGCATGAAAAAGGCTTTATAATAATCAAAGAAAAGTTTTTAAAGGATCTTTTTGAAAGTGACTTCATATTAAGGATTAATGATGGGTCTGAAAGACTAAAAGACCTAAGGGCAAATAACATAATCGGCCAGATGCTCAAGCATCATATGCTCAAAAGCACAAAATATATGTCGCTTTGGATAGAAGAAAAAAATAAAAAGAGAACAGACTAGATCTATGAAAAAACCTCGCCATAAGCGAGGTTTTTTTATGCTATATGTAAAGCAGAAATAAACTAGTTGAAGTCTTTTTCAGTTACACCTTCGTTTATTTTTATTTCTTTCAATTTAAACTCTACGGATTGTCCCATCATTGTCGCAGATCTAGTTTCAGGGAATTTTATGCCATTAAATTCTTTGTAGTCTTTTAAAATTGCATCTTGAGATTGGCTACGACCTTGCATATTTGTAGTCTGTACTTCTTTTACTTTTAAACCACTTTCTACGTCGTAATACATCATGTAAGAAACAACTTCTCCAGGTACTTCGATCACGTATGTTTCTTTGCCATCTACTTCTTCAGTACCAACTAATTTTGCATCCTCGGAATCAACTAAATTTAATTCCATAAAAAGGCCAGCGTTTAGCTTCATATCCTTGGTCATGTTTTCGGGAAGTTGTTGGTTATTTGCTGTTGCACCTTCCTTAGTCATCACCATCGTCATCATTTTATTGCCTCCGACATAAACACTTTGATTGGTTTTACCATCCATACGTTTTTCTTCGGACATTACTGCTCCCATTGGCGTAGTCGCTTCGTATTGAGTTAAGATAGATTTGATGTTGTCCAAATTGTCAAGCACTCCTGTAGCTTTCAAATAGTCGTTTAAAACTGTTTTTACAGTAACACCTTCTGGTAACTCAACTTTGTATTCTGGCTTTTCTGTTTCTGTGGCGTACTTGTCATAGTATTTCATCGGAATACCTGTTTTTTCAAGGTTTTTGATTGTTTCACTGCCTTTTCCAACAACAATTACTCTTGCATTATCTGCCATGATGTATTTGCTGGCAACACGATTTATGTCTTCTACACTAACTTTGTTGATGTTGTCCAGATAGTTGGTGTAAAAATCTTCAGGAAGATTATTTCGTTTAATATTCAAGGCATAATTTGCGATGGTTTGTGGACGCTCTAAGGCCATTACGAAGTTTCCTACATATTTTGCTTTAGCATTTTTAAGCAATTGTGGGTCAACAGGTTCCGTTCTTATGCGTTTTATTTCTTTTAGAAATTCTACGACAGCACTATCCGTTACAGCATTCCTTACTTTAGCAGTTGCGGTAAAACGGGATACGCCATATCTGCTGGTGCCCAAACGAGAATAAGCGCCATAAGTGTAGCCTTTGTCTTCTCTTAAGTTCTTAAACAAGTAACCTTCACCGCCACCACCAAGAATGTTGTTTGCCATCAAAGCCGAAAAATAATCTGGGTCACTTTGTTTCAAGTCAACGTTGTTTGTTACGGTAATGTAAGATTGTGTAGCGTTAGGCAAGTCCACAAAATTAATTTCAGTTGAATTTACATTTTCTGTTAATTCTGGAGTTGGTAATTCAGTTAAATCTACCTTATCCCATTTCCCAAAATATTTCTTCAATTGTTTTTTTGCAGTTTTGGTATTTATATCCCCTACAACTACAATGTATGCATTGTTCGGAGCAAACCTCATTTTGTAAAAATCTAAAACATCTTGAAAAGTCACATTGTTCACTGTTTCTTCGGTTACGTATTCGCCATAAACATGGTCTTTGCCGTAAGATAGGGCGGAGCTTACTCTACTGGATACTTCATCTAAACTTTTCTCTCCGGTTTTTAGATTTTCAATTAATTTTTCCTTTTGCTTTTCGAATTCTTCCTCTGTTAAAAGTGGATTTATTGCTGCATCTGCCATAAGCTCTACAATGCGATCGGCGTATTTTACCAAACCACTTCCAAAACCACCGCTAGAACCAAAGTTGATATTTGCACCTAAATAGTCTACTTCTTCATTAAATTCGTCTTTAGAAATATTTGTAGTTCCATTTCCTAACATCGACGATAATATGCTGGCAACTCCAGCTTTATCACCTTCTTTGTAAGGTTTGTTGTCTATACTTAATTGGTATGAAACCCTTGGGAGTTTGTTGTTTTCCACAACCATAACAGTAATCCCATTTTTCAATTTAAATTCATTTGGTTTTTCTAAATTGATTTTGGGTTCAGGTCCAGGTTCTGGCATTTGAGACCTGTCTATTTGCGCATTTGCTCCAAACGAAATTAAAGCAATGAGTAAGAGCGTGAAGTATGTTGATAATGTATTTTTCATTTTAACTTTCATCTTTTTTTGGTAAATATTTTATTTCTACACGTTGGTTTGGACTAAGGTATTTTTTGGCAACGTCTCTAATTTCTTCTCTAGAAATAGATCTGTAAATGTCTAGCTGATTGTTGATAAGATTTACATCGCCATAGAGCAGGTAATAAGTCGCTAAGGAGCTGGCAATTCCAGCTACACTCGAGTTTGAGCTCACAAAACGGTTTTCAAATTGATTCAATAATTTTTGATAATCACGCTCGGATATAAGTTCTGTTTGCATTTTTGCAATTTCCTCATCCATTTCCGATAAAAGTTTCTCCAATTCTATGTCTCCTTGCGGAATAGCAAAAAGTGCAAAAATGTTGTAATCCATTTGTGGAAGATTTACCGCTTGTACGGCTAAGGCTTGTTTGTTATTGTCCACAATCTTTTTATACAGCACTGAACTTTTTCCTCCGCTTAAGTATGTCGAAATCATGTCTAACACATAAGCATCTCTGCTAGATTGCCCTGGTAATCTATAGGCTGCAATTACTGCAGGGATTTGAATGTTAGGATCAAAAGCTTCAACTTTTATGGTTTCTGTGATTGGAGTTTCTTTTGAAAAACTTCTTTCTGGTTTTGGTCTCTCTTTAACTTCACTAAAGTATTTTTTAATCAATTCTTTAGTCTCGCTATAATCGATATCTCCAGCCACAATCAGCACGGCATTGTTTGGCGTATACCATTTGTCGAAGTAAGCATAAAATTCCTCTAATGTAGAAGCGTCAAGATCTTCCATGTAGCCAATGTTCGGATATTTGTAAGGGTGATCGCTAAACAAATTTTCACCTATAACTTCCAACAATCTTCCGTACGGTGCATCATAACGCTGGCGTTTTTCTTCTTTCACAACCTCATTTTGAGTATCAACACCTACTTTGTCTATTACAGGATGTAGCATTCGCTCAGACTCTAGCCATAAACCCAGTTCCAATTTGTTAGATGGGAAAATTTCGTAATAGTAGGTTCTGTCTTGTGAGGTATTCGCGTTGAACGTGC
>JAUIFC010000225.1 GCA_030429455.1 Bacteroidia bacterium
CCAACGCTGAAAAACCAAAAGAGCTTTCACTTCCCCACCACTACCCGAAAATATTTTGATTTTTTACACAGTTTTTTGAGATATAAATGTAAATTAGTGGACTGAAAACAACGTCAGAAATGAACCGAATTAAGGAAGTGTTGGAAGAGAAAGGAATTAAGCAAACTTGGTTGGCTGAAAAACTTGGGAAAAGCTACAATATGGTAAACGCTTACGCACAAAACAGACAACAACCAAGATTAGAAACACTAATGGAAATTGCCGAAATTTTGGATGTTGACGTGAAAGAATTGATAATATCTAACAAAGAGAAAAATTAATGGCAACGGAGAAAGAACTACTTGCTGAAATAGAGGCACTCAAAAAAAAATTGGAAGTTGCCAACAACAGAATTAAAACCGAGAAGTACGGAATTACTTGGTTGGATGTGCCAGAAGCATTTGAAGAAGAAAGCGAAAACCAATTACCTATTTTAACAGAGGTAAAAGAAAAAGCGATAAAAAATGATGATGGAAAACCAACCCATATTTTAATTGAGGGCGACAATTATCATTCGCTTACTTGCTTAAACTATACACACAAAGGCAAAATAGACCTAATCTATATTGACCCACCTTACAACACAGGAAAGGATGGCTTTACATACAAAGACAAAAGAATAATTGACAAATTTCCTGATGGGACAACAGTCCCAAAAGACTCGCCATTGCGTCATAGTTATTGGCTTTCTTTTATGTACAAAAGATTAGATTTAGCTAAAGACCTGCTCAAAGACACAGGAAAAATAGTAATTAGCATTGACGACAATGAAGTAGCCAATCTTGTTTTGCTTTGTGCTAAAGTATTTGGAAGTTACAACCAAGTAGCGGTTTTACCCACACTAATGAATTTAAAGGGTAATCAAGATGAGTTTGCATTTGCAGGTACTCATGAATACACAGTTGTTTTTGCAAAAGATATTTCAAAATGCAAATTCAATCAATTCGATTTAGATGATTCTGAATTAGAAAAATGGGATGAAGATGATATTGGACACTTTAAAAAAGGTGCACCAATGAGAGCAACAGGAGAAGAGGATAAAAGAGAAGACAGAGCAGAAATGTTTTATCCAATTTTTATTAAAAATGAAGAAGCATTTACATTAACAAAAGAGGAGCATTCAAAACTTTACGATAAAGAAACTAAAACATTTGATGATGATTTTTTAAAAAAGATCATAGCCAAATATGAAAAAGAAGGGTTTGAAACGGTTTTACCATTTTCAGGAAGTGAATATGGTAGATGGCGTTGGGGATTTTCAGAAAAGAATCGAAGACGCTTAAAAACAGATGTAATTGTAAGTCGTACTAAAAACGGAATTTCGCTTTACAAAAAACAAAGACCTGATTTAAACGAGCTACCCACAAAAAAACCAAAATCCCTCTTTTATAAACCAGAATATTCAAGTGGGAACGGAACAGCACAGTTGAAAAACATTTTAGGTTACAAGGCTTTTAAAAATCCTAAACCAATTGATTTAATCATTGATTTAATTCAATTATCAACAGAAAAAAAATCAACTGTCTTGGACTTTTTTGCAGGTTCAGGAACAACATTACACGCTTGTTTAGAACTAAATAAACAAGGGCATACTATCCAAAATATTATTTGCACAAATGATGAGGGTAATATTTGTACTGAGGTTACATATCCACGTAGCAAAAAGGTAATAGAAGGATATACCGATTTGAAGAAAAATAAAATAGAAGCACTTGGAAACTCATTAAAATTCTACAAAACAGATTTTGTAGGCTCTAACAATATTCTTTCGGCTACTGATGAAGATAAATCCTCATTAGCCCACAAAGCAGGTTTTTTGCTTTCGATTGCTGAAAACACATTGGAAGAAATAGAATTGAGTAGTTGTTTCCAGCTTTTTGAAAACGACAAAAAAGTTACTGCAATTTATTTCAAAGAGGAATTGACCGAAATGGAAACCTTTTTAGAAAAAGTTGAAAATATAGAAAAACCAATCTCTTTATATCTTTTTAGTTGGGGAAATAGAAGTGAATTTGAAGCCTTGTTCGACCACTTGGAACACATTACAATCAAAACCATTCCACAACCCATTTTAGAGATTTACAAGAAGATTTACAACATAGTTACCGTATGAGCAGATTTAGTCCATTAGACTTTCAGAAGAAAGCCATAGATAAATTAGTTTCCACTTTCACCAATTTGTGGGGAAATGCAGAACCACAAAGGTTGTTAGCTTTTAAATCGCCAACAGGAAGTGGTAAAACTTTTATGGTTGCCAATTTTGTGCACAGCTTAAATGGTATGCCAACTTGGGATTATGATAAAGCCTTTATTTGGATTACATTTTCTGAAGACTTGGCAATGCAGAGCAAAGACAAGTTTCAAGAATATTTCGACACAAACCTCGAAAATGGATTGCTAACAGTCAATGATTTCAAACAAGGTAAACTTCACAAAAATGATATACTGTATATCAATTGGCAAAAAGTGGTTGCTTCTAAAAAAGAAAACCGGTTGTTAAGACGACCAGATGAAGAAGAATTTTTAAAAGAGCAAGGTTATTACTTTGAGGACTTAATAGAAAACACGCATAAAGAAGGTAGAGAATTTGTTTTAATCATTGACGAAAGCCATAAAAACCGTGATACGGATTTAGCTCAAGAAATTATAGACATAATCAATCCGAAAGTAATTTTAAACGTTTCGGCAACGCCCAAAAATATTCCAGGTATTGATGAAATTGAAGAAGGAACGGCAGGATACGTTGGAGTTAAACGAGAAGAAGTAGTTGAAGAAGGCTTAATCAAAGAAAAAATTGCTGTACAAACCGAAGAAGATTTAGCAAAATATCCAAACAAGGATTTAGACGAATTGCTCTTGGATTTGGCTATTGAACGTCAAAAAGAACTCAAAGAAGAATACAAATCAATAGGCAAAGACATAAATCCTTTGGTTTTAATTCAATTGCCAAATGACGATAGCCGTTTGAAAGATGCAGGACAAAAAACCAAAGAAGAAATAGTTTTAGACTATTTACAGAAAAAGAAAATAGACATTGAGCGAAAGGTGGCTTTGTGGTTTGATGGTAAACAGAAAAATATGGACTTCATTACTCATAACGAAAGTGATGTTGACTTTATGCTATTTAAACAAGCCGCAGGAACAGGTTGGGATTGTCCAAGAGCTCATATTTTGGTAATGTTTAGAGAAATAAATTCAGCTTCTTTTTATGTTCAAACCATTGGTAGAATTTTGAGAATGGCAGAACCAAATCAAAAAGATGATTACAAGAACAATCCGAATTTAAGAACAGGATATTTGTACACGAACTACAAACGTAATGATGTAGAAATTCCAGACCAAGGCACTAAAAACAAACCATTTATCTATACTTCTAAAAGAAAGGAAGATTTAGAAAACATTGAAGGACTTTATTCGGATTTCGTGTCTCGCGTTGATTATGGCGATTTAGGTCACGCAGTAAAGTTTCAAATGAATTTTTTGAAATCCTTTAATAGTTATTTCGACTTTGACGAAAAAGACCACCCAATTACTCAAAGAGAAAAAATACAAGCAAAAGGAATTGAAATTAGTCCGACACTTACAAATAAACTAATTGTTGATGCAGAATTTACTGACTACGACAAAATCAATTTAGACTTTGCAAAAAAAGGTCACGAAGAAGATTATGAGATTTCAAGAAATGACGTTGAGAAATTATTTAATTGGTATTGCTTTCAACTACTTTCTGAACAAACAGAAACAGAAGCTAAAGTTTCAAACGTTTCACGTTCTTGGTCGCCTTTAAAATCAGCTTTCAGAGTTTGGTTTAAAAGTATATTTGACCAAGACAGTAATCTGTATTACCGCATTTTAATAAACGACTTAAACAAAGAGCAGTCAAGTGTTTTCAGACAAGCATTGACCAAAACCTTAAAAGATTATTATCCTGTAAAGAAAGAATATTTAGAGAAGCGTAAAAAAGATATAGAAAAAAGAGAAGCACCACTTTTTGAAATAAAAGAAGAATACACATTTACAGAAGATTATGCGGAATTGACCGTAGATGAAGGAACTTCTGTTTTGAGTGCAATTCAACCTTTCTATTTGAAAAAAGAATACAAAGGACGAGATAACGAATTGAGATTTATAAAATACCTCGAACAGAAAAAAGACAAGTTAGTTTGGTGGTTTAAAAATGGAGATTCAGGAAAAGAATTTTACTGTTTAAAATATTACAACACAGCAAAAAAAGAAGAAGCTCTCTTCTTCCCTGATTGGATTTTGAAATTTAAAGACGGTAGAATTGGAATTTTTGACACGAAAAGCGGAAATACAGCACAAAACCCTGAAGGACGTGCTGAAGGACTTGCCAACAAACTGAAAGAGCTAAATGCAGAAGGTGGAAATTATGTTGGCGGACTTGTAGTGTTGGAGAATAACCAATGGTATTATTTCAACAACGAAAAGTATTTATTGGAACCAACTGTAAGCGGAGTTGAGGAACCACAAGCGGAATACGGAGTGAAATTTGACTATGATTACACACCAGGAAAACTGACTGAAAATTGGAGACCATTTAATGAACTGTTTGAATAATGCCAACGCTTAAAGCCATACACATTTGCAATTCGCACCAGCCAACGCTGCAACCAAAAATTGCAAAAGAGTATGTCTTTGCCAACGCTGAAAGACGAACGAAAAAATAAAGCCAGCAGGTAACAATGTATATAAAAAATAGGCGAAATAGTAATAAAATCAAGGCTTTTTGCTCGTTTCAAAGTTCGTGCTTAACCGAAAGTTTAGTGCTTCGTAACCGCCTACTTTTCATATACTAACCGTTATGTGCCATTTTTGAATGACAATGCGAATAGATACAGACAAACAAATGAATTTACTTAGTGATAAGAACGTTGCAATAATTGGTGGTGGACCCGTTG
>JAUIFC010000025.1 GCA_030429455.1 Bacteroidia bacterium
CATCGTCAATACCACCACACCAATGAATAATAGACTTTCGTTAAAGTTCGGATACTTTTTTATTTCTTTTGCGATAACAATAGCAATGAGTGCTTGTAAAAAAACAATGGACGATGCTCCAAATGCTTTTTGTTTTCCAGCCGACATGGAAACATCTACACAGGTTTTGGCAACGGACATGTTAACCAATCCTGGAGGAATGACTCCAACAAGTGCTGCAAAAAAAGTTGTTGAAAATAGCTGTAATTCGTGCAAACTATTTGATTTTAAATATAATATAAGTAATAGGCTTTCCTTTTTCTAGGTATTGCTTTTCATAAAAGGTTTGTATGCCGATGACATCTTTAGGTGCTTCGTGATTTACATAAATATCATGATGGCTATACACTATTTCATGTCCTGAGCCTTCTAATAAACCCAAAGTATAACCATGCATAAATTCGCTATCTGTTTTAAGGTGTACTATGCCGTCTGGTTTCAGAATCTTTTTGTATTTGCTTAAAAACGTTGGATTGGTCATGCGATGTTTTGTTCTCTTATACTTTATTTGTGGATCTGGGAACGTGATCCATATTTCACTTATTTCATTTTCATCAAAAATATCATCAACCAACTCGATTTGTGTTCGGATAAAGGCAACATTATTCATATTTTGTTCCAAAGCTGTTTTGGCACCTCTCCAAAATCGAGCACCTTTAATATCTATTCCTATAAAATTTTTTTCTGGGTGTTTTTCTGCAAGACCGACCGTATATTCTCCTTTTCCACAACCAAGTTCTAAAACAATAGGATTGTCATTTTTAAAGTGATTTTTGTTCCAATACCCTTTTAACGGATAGGTTTGGTTAACAATTTCGTCACGTTTTGGTTGCAAAACGTTGTCAAATGTTTCATTTTCTTTAAATCTACGTAATTTATTTTTGCTACCCAATGTGAATTTAATTTATTGGGTAAATTTAATTTTTTTTTAATCCTTATAAAAATTCATATGGCAACTGGTTCGGTTTTAGTTGCACCCTTAAATTGGGGATTGGGACATGCCACAAGATGCATACCAATTATAAAATCCTTACAGATTGAAGGTTATACGCCCATTTTAGCATCGGATGGTGTGGCCTTGGAGCTTCTAAAAAAAGAGTTTCCAACCTTAAAAGCTTATGAGCTAAAAGACTTGAATATAACTTATGCCAAAAAAGGGTTTTGGTTCAATTTTAAAATATTTATACAGCTTTTAAAGTTTTTAAAAAGCACCAAAAAGGAACAGAAGTTTCTTAAAACAATAGTTGAAAAAGAAGATATAAAAGGAATTATTGCAGACAACAGACTGGGATTATACCATAATACGATTCCTTGTGCAATTATTTCGCATCAGTTAAATGTTTTATCTGGTAAAACGACTTGGCTAACCTCTGGCTTGCATAGAAAGTATTTGAAAAAATACAACGAATGTTGGGTGCCTGATAATAAACTTGAACCTACACTTAGTGGTCGGTTAGGACATCTGGATAAAGAGAAATTTAAAATCAGATATTTAGGCGTTTTGAGCAGATTTAAAAAAATAAATCTTAAAGTAATTTATGATGTCTTAATCATACTCTCAGGACCAGAACCTCAAAGAACCTTTTTGGAAGAAATAATACTTAAGGAGTTCAAAGCTTATTCTGGGAATGCAGTTTTGGTCAGAGGTAAAGTAGAGGATGTTCAAAAAAAGGAGAAAATAGATAATATTTTAGTCTACAATTTTCTTAAAGCAAAGGCTTTGGAAACATTGATTCAGCAAAGTAATGTCATTGTTGCGCGTTCTGGCTATACAACACTGATGGATTTGGCAAAACTAAATAAAAAGGCCTTATTTATTCCAACACCAGGACAATCTGAGCAAGAGTATCTTGCCAAAAGACTAGAATCTAAAGGAATTGCCCCATTTTGTAAGCAACATAGATTTGGATTAAATCAATTGAAAAGAATAGAGTCTTTTAAGGGGCTAGGTAGCATTTACCGGGATAACGCCCTCAACATCTCCGATGCTTTCAGACTTTTTGATGGTAAATGAAAATTCGCTACCGACCTTATAATCGCTTTCTAAATAAATGTTTTCGTCATGCGCCTCGATAATGTGTTTGACAATGGCTAAGCCTAAACCAGAGCCGCCTTCCTTGCGTGAACCGCTTTTGTCAACGCGGTAAAACCGTTCAAATAGCCTTGGGATATGAATATCTTCAACGCCTTCTCCATTATCCGTTACTCTTACAATGTACTTTTTTTCATGGATCAGGTCTATGCTGACTTCTGTTGTGCCTCCAAATTTGCCGTATTTAATGGAATTTACAATCAGATTAGTAAGTACTTGTTGAATTTTATCCTTATCAGCATAGACATAAGTTGGTTCGTATGGTTTGTCAAAAACAAGGTTAATTTCTTTTTTTTGAGCTTTCATTTCAAACAATTCAAAAACATTTTTCACCAATTCTATGATGTTAAAGTCTTCTTCTGATAAAATTAAATCACCGACTTCCAATCTGGAAATCATATCCAAATCATTTACGATATAGATCAATCGATCTACGCCTTTACTTGCTCTTTTAAGGTATTTTTCTCTTACTTTTTCATCGGATATTGCACCGTCTAATAATGTAAGGATATAGCCTTGAACGGTAAATAGAGGTGTTTTGAGTTCGTGAGAAATATTGCCCATAAACTCTTTTCTATAGTTTTCTCTTACGGTTAGGCTTTCTATTTCTATTTTTTTGTCTTCGGCAAACTTTTCGACTTCTCTAGTAAGAGTTGCCATATCTGTCGTTATTCTCTCTTTTCTTAAGGATTTAGAATCCAATAAACTTACAGAGTCGTAAACGTCTTTAATCTTTTTATAAATCAGTTTTTCGATACGCAATTGTATCAAAAGAAAAGAAGCACTAAAGCATATAACGGTGTAGAGAAACAAAACTTCCCAATGTATGGTATGCAAAAAATACTCTATGGTTAGGAATAATAAACTGAGTACAGCTGTTATGTATAAAGATGAAATAAGGGCAAACCTGTACGACCGTTTAAGTTTTTGTTCTGTCATTTAGATAACAAACTTGTAACCAACACCTTTTATTGTTTTAAAAGATTTGTCACCTAATTTTTCTCTTAGTTTTCTTATGTGTACATCAATGGTTCTACCGCCAACTACAACATCATTTCCCCAAACACGATCTAAAATGACTTCTCTTTTAAACACTTTACCTGGTTCTGAAGTAAGAAGGGTTAACAACTCAAATTCCTTTCGTGGCAAAGGCATTTCAACCTTGTCTTTAATAACTTTGTATTCGTCTTTGTTGATGGTTATGGAGCCTACTTTGTAAATCTGCTTTTCGTTTTTAGAAGATTTAAAACGTCTCAACAGCGATTTGACTTTACTTACAAAGACTTTGGGTTTAATCGGCTTTGTGATGTAATCATCTGCTCCTGCTTCAAAGCCTGCTACCTGAGAGTAGTCTTCGCCTCGTGCAGTCAAAAATGCGATAACAGTGTTGTCTAAAGACTTTTCTTTGCGCATGAGTTCACATGCTTCTATACCATCCATTTCAGGCATCATCACATCAAGAATAATGAGCTGAGGTTTGATTTTTTTTGCCGTTTTTAAGGCCTTCGCTCCGTTGTCTTCTGTAAAAACATTATAGCCTTCTTGAGAAAGGTTATAGCTTAATATTTCTAAGATATCTGGCTCGTCATCAACGATTAAGATGGTAATATTCTTCTTTTTCATTAAGTAAAAATAGTTTAACAAATTTAGAAAAATAATCACAAAGCATGTTAAATCAAATTTATATTTTCAAGGGTTTTCAATTGTTGAAATTTAATTATTCTTTATTTTAATGTAAAATAATTGTAAACTAAATTTTCTTTCATATTCACGTAAATTGCTTATAAACAGCTGTATAAATAAATTTTGAGGCTTAAATGTAAACTTAAATTAACTTGTAGTTATTCACACTTAATACCACCTTAAAGCATAAGACGAGCAGACTTATTTTATTTACAAAAAATTTTTTGAATGAATAAGTATTTAATTGGCGTTATTGTTTTGTTGCTAAGCTTACAAGGCATAGCACAAGAAACGACTGGCGCAATTGCAGGTAAAATCCTCGACAAAGAGTATAATAATGAACCTCTATCGTTTGCTAGTGTGTTACTGAAAGACACTGGCAAAGGGTCTACAACAGATATGGATGGCTTGTATGTCATTGATAAATTACAGCCTGGTCTATACACCGTAGAATTTTCTTACACGGGTTATGAGACCATAACCATTCCTAATGTAGAAGTTATCGCAGGGAAAGTAACGGAAGTGAATACGGCAATGGGTGCTACAGCTGCTACATTGGACGAAGTGACCATTACAACTGTTGCTAGAAGAGACTCTGAAGTAGCTTTGTTATTGGAACAAAAAGGTGCTATAAATGTAAAAGAAAGTATTGGAGCTCAACAATTAGAAAAGTTAGGGGTTTCGGATGCTGCGGCTGCAACAACTAAAATTGCAGGAGTTTCAAAATCTGAAGGTTCTGGTCAGATATATGTGAGAGGTTTAGGAGACCGATACCTTACGACAACGCTTAATGGTCTGCCAATTCCTTCTGACAATATAGATAAGAAAAACATCAATCTTGAATTATTTCCTACAAGGTTTATAAGCAACGTTTCAATCAGTAAAACATTTTCTCCTAACAATTCTACAGACCAAGCGTCTGGTAATATTGATATTAATTCCAAAAATGTAACGTCAAGAAAAGACTTTGGGCTAAGTGTTTCTGGTGGTGGTAACTCGAACGCGATGTTTGTTGCCGACAATTTTGTAGCAACAGCTTTAAACGATGATTTAAGTCTTGGTGTGTTCTCTAGACCTTACGAAAACAGCACACTTGTCAATGCTTTGACAGACCAAAGCTGGAATACAGTAGAAATAGATAACCCTGTGAACTATTCTATAGGTTTTAATGCAGGAGGATATTTGGACGAGGATGGAAGATTCAGACTATCTTTCTCAGGAGGACAGTCGGTAGATAACGAATATAGAGAAGGTTTATTTAGATTTTTCGATAGAGGAATTACAACAAACTTGTTAGAGGTTACTGGTGGTGCAAGAGACTTTGTTCCCGATGGAGATAATAGATATTGGAGAAGAACTGTAAATACCAATGGCCTTTTAGTTGCCGAGTTTAGAATTAATGATGATAACAGGATCAAGTTCAATGCTTTTGCCATCAACAAAGTATTGCAGGAAGTTTACGAAGGTGGTAGAGGTGGAGAAGCCATTGGTTTTGACGAATTGACGCCTAACTCTGTAGCGGGAAACCAGTTTGTGAGAGACCAAAATATCAAAAATACATTTTTGACAACGGCACAACTATTAGGAAATCATAATCTTACAGACAAAAATGAATTAGAGTGGGCAATTGGTTACAACCGTTTGGCTGCGGATGAACCAAATCGTATCAGAAATGAGTTAAACTTTAGAAATGTAGATGGTGTTCCACAAGACGAACGACCAATCGAATTTGGAAACACAGGTGGTTTTCAGCAAAGAAAAAGTTCTCAAGAAATATTAGACCAAGAGTTTAATGGAAGAATCATGGACAAAATAAGTCTTAAGGTCGATGAGGATGAAAATGATATTTATAAATTAAGTTTTGGTGGCGACGGAAGATTTAAACAACGTGAATTTTTATCCACTTTTGTTGGTTTTGAAGAAGGGGGTGCTATAGGATCTTTTAATCCAAGTTCGATAGATAATTTAAGTGAAGCTTTTACACAACAAAATATAGACAATGGAAATCTTATAGTAAATATTCAACCAGATGATTTATATGAGGCAGAATTGACATCTTATGGCGCATTTGCAGATTTTGTTGGCGTCTTTGGAAAATTTTCTGCACAAGTCGGTTTAAGATATCAAAGTGATGAGATTTTTGTAGACTACGATGTGAATAATGCCCCAGGTGGAAGAGTTGGTGAAACAACAAAGAGCTATGACAATATTTATCCGTCATTTAATCTTAAATATGATTTAGATGACAAAAGTGCATTGCGATTGGCGGGTAGTTTGAGTCAAACTTTGCCTGAATTTAAAGAAATCGCTCCTTTCGAATATGTTTCTCCAGAAGGTCTTATCGAGGCAGGTAACAGACTTGTTGAAAGGTCTAGCAACTTTAATGTAGATTTAAAATATGAGTTTTTCCCTTCAAACGATCAGTTACTTTCGGTAACCACTTATTACAAAAGAATAGAGGATGCAATTAACAGATCGCTTAGAGTAGGTGGAGGAGATGTATTTTCGTATTACAATACTGGTGACGCGACAATACTTGGTATAGAAGTGGAAGGTCGAGTAAATCTACTAGAAACAGAAAATTCTAAACTTAAACTTTCTGGAAATGTCTCTTTTATAGACCACAAACAAGAATTGAAAGACAATACAGAAGGAATAAATGTAAATGGTTCACCTAGAACTTTTCAGTATGGAGGTAATGAGGAGATTGGTCTGGAAGGTGCATCTGACTGGACGACCAACTTAGCTTTCATTTTCGAAACTGGACAAGACCATCCTTATCAATTTACGCTTGCTGGTAACTATGCTTCAGACCGTATATATGCGCTTGGGTCACCTATATTTCAGGGAGAAGATCCAAACAGTCCGGGTGATTTTCTAGAAGACACAAGTTTTAATGGGGAAATTATCGAGAAAGGATTTGTTGTGCTTGACTTTATTTTAAACAAAGAAATAAATGATAATTTAAGTGTTGGTATTTCAGGAAAGAACTTATTAAACCCTGAAATAGAACGCTATCAAAACGTTGTGTCAAACTTTGGTAATTCTACCGCAACACAAGAAGAAACCGTTTTGTCTTACAAAAGAGGAATAGACTTTAATCTTAGTATATCTTATAAATTTTAATATTCAATAAACAAATGAAAACAATGAAGACTAATTTATTTTTATTAATGGTGCTGTCATTATTTATTATTTCGTGTGATAGCGATGACGATAATAATGGAGGCGGTACTACTGATCCTGGTTTTTCTGGCACAATAACAGAGGACCTTACATTAGACCCTAACACAACTTACACGCTTTCTGGAGAAGTACTAGTTGCAGATGGCGTTACGTTAACAATTCCTGCTGGAACAGAAATTGTTTCCGATGCTGGAACTGGAAACTACTTAGCTGTTTTACAAGGAGGTACTATCGACATCCAAGGAACAGCAAGCAGTCCTGTTGTAATGAGATCAAATGGCAACGCTGGTGCTTGGGGTGGTTTATTACTTTGCGGTAATGCACCTACAACAGCTGGAACAAATGTTACTGCAGAAGTTGGTGGTTTAGTTTATGGTGGAACAGACGAAACTGACAGTTCTGGAAACATCGACTACTTGATCATTAGAGATGCTGGTGCACAAATCAATCAAGATTCTCAGTACAACGGTTTATCATTATATGCTGTTGGTTCTGGAACAACTATCGACAATGTAGCGATAATCAATGGTGCTGATGATGGTGTTGAATTCTTTGGTGGTACTGTTTCTGCATCTAACATGTATTTGGAGAACAACGAAGACGACGCTGTTGACTGGACGGAAGGTTGGAATGGAACTTTATCCGATACTTATGTTGTCAATACTATCCAAGGTTTTTCAACTGCAATCGAAGCTGATGGTAACGCAAGTAACCCAACTATAGAAAACTTTACAGCTATTTCTTCAAACGGAGGATTAGCTATTCAAATGAAAGCTGCTTCTACAGCAACAATCAATGGATTTACCGCAACTGGTTTTACAACTTTATTCGAATTTGCTGGTACTTCTACAGCTGCAGAATTAGTAATTGACGGTGCTGCTGCCGATACTGCGGACGATGCTGTTTACGATACGTCTTCAACAAACTCAAGTGACTTTGCATGGGCAACATCTACTGATACAGGTAACCAATTGCCTTCAAACATCACTTCGGATACAACTTTAGATGCTTCTATAGAATATTCTGTTGTTGGTCCAGTATTAGTAAACTCTGGTGCGACTTTAACAATTCCTGCTGGAACTGTAATCGTTTCTGCTTCAGGAACTGCAAATTATTTAGCTGTTTTACAAGGTGGTGCAATCGACATCCAAGGAACGATAGACAATCCAGTAGAAATGCGTTCTGCTGATGGTAACCCATGGGGTGGATTATTAATTTGTGGTAACGCAACAACAACGGCAGGTACAAATGTTACTGCAGAAGTTGGTGGTTTAGTGTATGGTGGTACAAATGACACTGAGTCTTCTGGTAACATCGATTACTTAATCTTAAGAAATACAGGTGCTCAAATCAATGCTGATTCTCAGTTTAACGGTCTTTCTCTTTACGCTGTTGGTTCTGGAACTACTATTGATAATGTGGCTGTTATCGCAGGTGCTGACGACGGTATCGAGTTCTTCGGAGGAACAGTAAGTGTTTCAAATTTCTATGCTGAAAACATTGAAGACGATGCAATCGACTGGACTGAAGGTTGGAATGGTACAATGGATACAGCTTACCTTGTGAATACAATCCAAGGATTCTCTACAGCTATCGAAGCTGATGGTACTGCAAGTAACCCAACTTTAAATAATTTAACAGCGATTTCTTCTACTGGAGGTTTAGCTATTCAAATGAAAGCGGCTTCTACAGCTACAATCAATGGTTTTTCAGCAACTGGTTTCTCTACTTTATTTGAATTTGCTGGTACGTCCACTGCGGCAGAATTAGTCATTGATGGTGCGGCTGCAGATACTGCAGACGATGCTGTTTATCAATCATCACCAACAAACTCGAGTAACTTTGCATGGGCGACTGGCGATTTAGAATCAGATCAATTACCTTCAAACATTACATCCGACTTAACACTAGATGCTAGTGTATTATATACAATCAATGGTCCAGTACTTGTTAACTCTGGTGTTACTTTAACAATACCAGCTGGTACTGAAATCGTTTCTGCTTCAGGTACTGCAAACTATCTTGCTGTATTACAAGGTGGTTCTATAGATATCCAAGGAGATATGGCAAACCCAGTTGAAATGCGTTCTGTTGACGGTCAGCCTTGGGGTGGTTTGTTAATTTGTGGAAACTCTACAACTACTGCAGGTGTAAACGTTGTTGCCGAAGTTGGAGGTCTAGTTTACGGTGGTACAACGCCTGGCGAATCTTCTGGTAATATTGACTACTTGATTTTAAGAAATACTGGTGCTCAAATCAACGCTGATTCTCAGTTTAACGGTCTTTCGCTTTATGCTGTTGGTTCTGGAACTACTATCGATAATGTTGCTGTTATTGATGGTGCTGACGATGGTATCGAATTCTTTGGTGGAACTGTAAGTGTTACAAACTACTATGCAGAAAATATTGAAGACGATTCAGTAGATTGGACTGAAGGTTGGAATGGTACTTTAGCAAATTCTTTTGTTAAGCAAACGATCAACGGTTTCTCTACATCTATCGAAGCAGATGGTACTGCAAGTAACCCAACATTAACAAACTTCACAGCGATTTCTTCAACTGGTGGTTTAGCAATTCAAATGAAAGCTGCTTCTACAGCAACAATCAACGGATTGACGTTATCAGGTTATTCTCTTCAGTTCGAATTTGCTGGTTCTTCAACTGCTGCAGAATTGGTAATAGACGGTGCTGCTGCAAACGAAGGAACAACTTACAATACTTCAACAACTGTTGAAACTGACTTCCCTTGGATAAATAACTAAGAAAATTAGTCAATTAATATAGAGTTCTCAAAAGGCTGCGATTTCGCAGCCTTTTTCATTTTCTAAAATGTTAATTGAAATTTAGATTAAATCTACATAATGTATATTTGCACTCATTCTAAATAAGATAATTTTAGGTAATATTAACCAATAGAAAGCGAATGACTTATGATAAAAGTGAGCGAACAGGCAAGAACTAAACTCATTAGCCTTATGACAGAAGAAGGCTATGATGCCTTTAAAGACTATGTAAGAGTTGGTGTAAAAAGTGGTGGTTGTTCAGGATTATCCTATGAACTTAAATTTGATAAAGACCAGCATGACAACGATAAAGTATTTGAAGATAACAACATCAAAATAGCAGTAAATAAGAGCAGTTTTCTTTACCTAGCAGGAACAACTTTGGAGTATTCAGGCGGACTTAATGGAAAAGGCTTTGTCTTTCAAAACCCAAATGCACAACGAACTTGTGGATGTGGCGAATCTTTTAGCTTGTAGCTATTAGCACATAGCGATTAGCCATTAAGTTGAATTTGCTAAGGGCTAAGAACTAAAAGCTAACTACTTATTACTAACGACTAACAACTAAAACATGGCTTATACCGAACACGAATTAGAACAAGACCTGAAAAATAAGGAATACGAATATGGATTTTATACCGACATCGAATCCGACACGTTTCCTCCTGGTCTTAACGAAGAGATTGTCATAGCAATTTCTAAAAAGAAAGATGAGCCAGAATGGATGACAGAATGGAGGCTCGAAGCTTACAGAAATTGGGTTAAAATGGAAGAGCCAAATTGGGCAAATATCGGTTACGAAAAACCAAATTATCAGAATATTTCATATTATTCTGCGCCTAATAAAAAACCAAAATATGAAAGCCTTGACGAAGTCGATCCAGAGTTATTGGACACGTTCAATAAGTTAGGTATTTCTTTGGATGAACAAAAGAAACTCGCTGGAGTAGCTGTCGATGTGGTTATGGACTCGGTTTCTGTGGCAACGACATTCAAGAAAACGTTGGCTGAAAAAGGCATTATCTTTTGTTCGATGTCAGAAGCCATTCAAGAACATCCTGAATTGGTAAAAAAATACATTGGCTCTGTTGTTCCTCCAAAAGATAACTTTTTTGCAGCGTTAAACTCAGCTGTGTTTAGTGATGGTTCTTTCTGCTATATTCCAAAAGGAGTGAGATGTCCAATGGAGTTGTCCACCTATTTTAGAATCAATCAAGCAGGAACAGGACAATTTGAACGAACGTTGGTTGTTGCAGAAGATTCAAGTTATGTTAGTTACCTTGAAGGTTGTACGGCTCCAATGCGAGATGAAAATCAATTGCATGCCGCAGTGGTGGAGTTAATAGCATTGGACAATGCCGAAATTAAATACAGTACGGTACAGAATTGGTTCCCTGGCGATAAAGAAGGCAAAGGCGGCGTTTTCAATTTTGTGACCAAAAGAGGTATTTGTGAGAAAAACGCAAAAATAAGCTGGACTCAGGTCGAAACAGGTTCTGCAGTAACTTGGAAATATCCTAGCTGCGTCCTTAAAGGTGATAATTCTATTGGAGAGTTTTATTCGATAGCTTTAACCAACAATTACCAGCAAGCGGACACAGGAACCAAAATGATTCATTTAGGCAACAATACTAAATCTACCATTATATCCAAAGGAATTTCTGCTGGACGTTCTCAAAACTCTTACAGAGGTTTGGTAAAAGTGAACCCTAGAGCGAAAAACGCCAGAAATTTCTCTCAGTGCGATTCGCTCTTAATGGGTAATAAATGTGGTGCGCACACTTTTCCATATATTGAAGTGTCTAACAAATCGGCTCAAATCGAGCATGAAGCAACAACAAGCAAAATAGGTGAAGATCAAATTTTTTATTGCAACCAAAGAGGTATTGATACCGAAAAAGCAATTGCCTTGATCGTAAACGGATTTAGTAAAGAAGTTTTAAACAAACTTCCAATGGAATTTGCGGTAGAAGCACAAAAATTATTAGAGATTTCTCTTGAAGGTTCTGTAGGTTAAACTAAAAATTAGTGATGAAAACAATAAAAGCTCATTTTGTAATTATTGCAACTCTAGTATTTTCAATATGGAGTTGCACGTCCGACAAAAAATCGAAAGCAACAGAATCTGAAAACCCTATTAAAACAGAAATCAGTGCTTCCAGCATTGTTTTTCAAGGCGAATTTATTCATGTAGATACAGCAGCTGTTCTGAAAGGCAGTAATTTTATCTACGGCGTAAAAATGGATGAAGTTTCACAACAACTTATATCTCAGGTCAACGAAGTGAAAAACGACGAATACGATGTTATAAATGTTGTTGTCAAAGGCGAACTATCCAAGAACCCCGCAGAAGGTTGGGAAGAGATCATAACCATTACCTCTATCGAAAAAGTATACCCGCCAAGCCAAATACAAGAAGAAAAAGTTATAAAATACAGTTCAAAAAAAACAGAATAACCATGTTAAAGATAAATAACCTACATGCAGAAGTTGAAGGCAATAAAATTTTAAATGGCCTTAATCTCGAGATTAAACCTGGTGAAGTGCATGCAATAATGGGACCAAATGGTTCTGGTAAAAGTACCTTAGCTTCAGTTGTAGCAGGTAACGAAGAATACGAAGTTACAGAGGGTGAAATAATTTTCGACAAGTCGAATATATTAGAACTTTCTGCAGACGAGCGTGCGCAGAGAGGTATATTTTTATCTTTTCAATACCCTGTTGAAATTCCTGGGGTAACTGTAACAAACTTTATTCGAACGGCAATCAATCAAATCCGAAAGGCAAAAGGCTTAAAAGATATGCCAGCAAATGAAATGCTAAAGAAGATTCGTGAAAAAGCAGCCATGTTAAGCATGGATCGAAAATTTTTGTCCCGTTCCCTTAACGAAGGTTTTTCTGGAGGAGAAAAAAAGAGAAACGAAATTTTTCAAATGGCAATGTTGGAACCTAAACTAGCTATTCTAGACGAAACAGATTCTGGACTAGATATCGATGCCTTAAGAATTGTTGCCGATGGTGTGAATAAGCTAAGAACCAAAGACAATGCTACACTTGTGATTACCCATTACCAAAGGCTACTGGATTATATCGTCCCAGATGTCGTTCATGTATTAGTCGATGGAAGAATCATCAAAACTGGCGATAAAGAACTAGCTAAAGAATTGGAAGTTAAAGGTTACGACTGGCTAAGAGAAGAGGCTGTCGTTTAAGTTTGATGGGTTTCAAGTTTCAAGTTTTTGTTTTCAAGTTGTGGCAACTATAGCTTTTTGAAGATTTAGAAATATGGAAAGAAGCTAGAAGACTATTTGGAATAATAAATCGGATAAGCCTAGAAACTAATTTAAAAACGGATTATAAATTAAAAGAACAAATAAGAGGATCAGCTGGCTCGGTCATGGATAATATAGCTGAAGGATTTGAAAGAGATGGTAATATGGAGTTTAAGCAGTTTTTGTCAATTGCTAAAGGTTCAGCAGGCGAAACTAGATCACAATTACATAGAATATTTGATTGTAACTACAATTCTCTAAAGGAATTTAACGTATTAGCAAAAGACTATGAAAGTCTAAATAGAAGGATTTCATCTTTAATTATTTATTTGAATAAAAAAGACTACAAAGGAAATAAATTCAAGTCATAACATTACAAACCTAAACAGAAACCCAAAACCAGAAACCTGAAACCAGAAACCTGAAACCAGAAACCAGAAACCTGAAATCAGAAACTAGAAACAAAGAATATGGATTTAAAAGAAAAATTGTTGTCATCGTATCTTGCTTTTGAAGAAACACTAGATTTGGATAATGATATTCACGATATAAGAAATAATGCCATTAAGTATTTTGAAGACACAGGTTTTCCTAACAAAAAATTGGAAGCTTGGAAGTACACTTCACTTAATTCAATTTTAAAAGAAGATTACAGCATTTTTCCAAAACAAAGCAGCGCAATAGACTATAAAGAGGTCAAACAGTATTTTGTTTACGACATAGACTCTTATCAGATTGTGTTTATAGATGGTATTTACTCTTCTCATTTGTCGAAAACAACGCATGATAAATTTGATGCTTGTTTGATGTCGTCTGCATTAAATAGTTCAAAATACAATAAAGTTATACAAAAGTATTTTAACAAAATCGCACCAAAAGACAGTTTAACAGCTTTGAACACAGCATTTTCTAAAGAAGGTGCTTACATCTACATTCCAAAAAATGTGGTTGCAGAAAAGCCAATTCAGATTTTAAATTTTTCAACTGGAAACGAACATGCCTTAATGCTTCAGCCAAGAAATTTAATTGTTGTTGAAGATGGTGCGCAAGTTCAGATCATCGAAAGACACCAAAGTCTGACGGATAATGCCGTGTTTACAAATTCGGTTACAGAAATTTATGCCGGTAAAAACGCACAAGCTGATTATTACAAAATTCAAAGTGATAAAATTTCGTCTTCGTTAATAGACAATACATTTATTAGTCAGGAAAGAGATTCGGAAGTTTCTGTACATACCTTTTCTTTTGGAGGAAAAATAACACGAAACAATTTGAATTTTTATCAAAATGGTTCAGGGATAAATTCTATTTTAAAAGGGGTTACGATTATAGAAGGCAAACAACACGTTGACCACAATACATTAGTACACCACAGACAACCACATTGTGAAAGTCATCAAGATTACAAAGGTATTTTTGCCGATAAAGCAACTGGAGTTTTCAACGGAAAAGTATTTGTCGACAAAATTGCTCAGAAAACCGATGCTTACCAAAGTAACAACAACATTGTTATCGACGATGGTGCTACTATAAATACGAAGCCACAATTAGAAATATTTGCGGACGATGTAAAATGTAGTCATGGTTGTACCATTGGTCAATTGGATGAAGAAGCCCTGTTTTATATGCAATCCAGAGGGATTCCAAAAAAAGAAGCAAGAGCGTTGTTGATGTATGCTTTTGCAAATAATGTATTGACAAGTGTAAAAATTCCTGAGCTAAAAACCAGAATTACCAACGAAATAGCAGATAAAATAGGCGTTCAATTAGGATTTGACTTATAGAGGAAATTAAAAGTAATCATGATAAAGACTGCGGAAGGATTTAATGTAGAAAAAATACGAAATGATTTTCCTATACTTAATCGTAAGGTAAATGGAAGAAATTTGGTGTATTTCGATAATGCAGCAACGTCTCAAACTCCACAACAAGTCATCGATTGTATTGTAGATTATTATCAAAATTACAATGCCAACATTCATCGTGGCGTCCATGCCTTATCGCAAGAAGCGACTGAAGCTTACGAAAATGCAAGACGAATCGTACAGCGTCATTTTAATGCAAAGGATTTTAAGGAAATCATTTTAACTTCGGGAACTACACATAGCATAAACCTTGTAGCCAGTGGTTATGAAAAGTTTATGACAGCAGGCGATGAGGTTTTAGTTTCAGGATTGGAACACCATTCTAATATTGTGCCTTGGCAAATGCTTTGCGAAAAGACTGGCGCTCAATTGAAAGTTTTGGCGATGACCGAAGAAGGTGTATTGGATATGCAAAGTTTTGAGGATTTACTGAATTTCAAAACAAAACTTGTCATGGTCAATCATGTATCCAATGCTTTAGGAACAATTAATCCAATTGAAGATATTATTGAAAAAGCACATGCAGTAGGTGCTAAGGTTTTGGTCGATGGCGCTCAAGCAACACCGCACATCAAACCTGATGTGCAAGCACTAGATGTTGATTACTACACCTGTTCAGCTCATAAAATTTGTGGCCCAACAGGCGTTGGTATGTTGTATGGCAAACAAGAATTGTTAGAAGAATTACCGCCATATCAAGGCGGTGGCGAGATGATAGACCAAGTGAGTTTTGAGAAAACGACCTATGCTGGTTTGCCAAACAAGTTCGAAGCTGGAACACCAAATATTTGTGGAGGAATAGCTTTTGGAAAAGCTTTAGATTACATGAATAGTATTGGATTCGAATCCATTGCGGCTTACGAGCAAGACCTGCTTGATTATGCAACCCAAAGGTTAAATGAGTTTGACAATATTATCATATATGGCCCAAATACAGATGCAAAAACAGCTGTAATTTCTTTTAATTTTCAAGGTTTACATCCTTATGATGTTGGTACTTTGGTCGACAAAATGGGAATTGCCGTCAGAACTGGGCACCATTGTGCGCAACCAATTATGGAATTTTTTAAGATTCCAGGAACAATTCGCGCATCTTTTTCTTTTTATAATACAAAAGCCGAAATAGATTTATTTATAGAAGCTTTGCAAAAAGCAAATTCCATGTTATTATGAGATATGTATTCACACTTTTATTTGTTTTAATTTTGTCCTGCAAAACTACTTCTGGAATAGCGCAAGCAGAGGATTTCCCTTCTGGCAAATATCAACTTACAAGTTTGAATGTAGATACTTTTAAGTCGCTTAAAGATTACATTTTAAATGTGAGCTTCGAAAAGAACAGCATTAGCGGAACTTTCGACTGTAATACGTTTTCAATCGACTTTGAAAGAAATGAGTCTAAGGTAAAGTTTGGTTACGGTATGGCGACAAAGATGTATTGTGAAGGAAAAATGCACAATGAAAATGCATTTTTTAAAGGAACTTCGAGCATTGCTAGATACGCTTATAAAAAAGAACAATTAGTATTTTATAATGACAACAATGAAGTTGTTATGGAGTTAAAATTTCTTGAAAGTGAGTAGCATTGTAGAAAAGCAAAACGAGGTTGTTGACGAGTTTTCCATGTTTGAAGACTGGATGCAGCGTTATGAATATATGATAGAATTGGGCAAAAGTTTGCCGCTAATCGATGAGCGGTACAAAACAGATGATAACATCATTAAAGGCTGTCAATCAAGAGTTTGGGTTCATGCAGATATGAATGATAATGACAAGATTGAGTTTACTGCAGACAGCGATGCTATTATTACCAAAGGTATTATTGCAATTTTGATACGCGTGTTTTCCGACCAAACACCAAAAGAAATATTAGAAGCCAACACCGATTTTATAGACGAAATTGGACTAAAAGAACATTTGTCACCAACACGTGCGAATGGACTGGTAAGTATGATAAAACAATTAAAAATGTATGCATTAGCTTACAGCAAAGCTTAATACGTATTATATTATGGAAGAGAATACAGTAGATATTGAAAAATTGGGAGATGATATCGTAAGGGTCATCAAAACCATTTACGACCCAGAAATACCAGTAGATATTTATGAGCTTGGGCTAATTTATGATGTCTTTGTCAATGAAGATCTTGAGGTTAGGATTGTAATGACGCTTACATCTCCAAATTGCCCAGTTGCAGAATCTCTTCCTCAGGAAGTCAAGGAAAAAGTAAAGTCTATCGATATGGTGAAAGATGTTGAAATCGAACTTACGTTTGAACCACCTTGGACAAAAGACATTATGAGCGAAGAAGCGAAACTAGAATTAGGAATGCTTTAAATAATAAGGTGTTTTATGGAAAAGGAAATTGTTAATAGAGTTGCTAAGAGTCCTATTATTACCTTCAACTTAGAGGATTTGTACCAAGAAGGGAAGCGTTTTCAATTGGATATTGCTCAGTTTTTGCATGAAGGTTTGATTCTTATCGAAAAGAATTACAGACAACAGCTTAAGGATTTGGATTGGAGTATTTACAAAGATGGATTTGTAAGACTGTATTGTTCCACAGATGCTATCGTTCCTGCTTGGGCTTACATGTTAATTTCCACATACCTCAATCCAATCGCCAAAAAAGTAATGGTTGGCACTTCAGAAAACTTAGAAAACATTCTATTTTCAGAATCTATTGCCAAAATAAATACCGACGAGTATTTAAATCGTCCAGTAATCATTAAAGGTTGTAGCGAAAAACCGGTGCCAGAATCTGCCTATCTATTATTGATAGAAAAACTTCAACCCGTTGTCAAAAGCTTAATGTTTGGTGAAGCTTGTTCAGCGGTACCTTTATTTAAACAAAAACCTTAGGCGATAGCATCTTAAATGACTTTAATTTCAGTTTAAGAATTATCTTTGTCAAAAATTTTTAAACATGAAAAAGACCATTTTGGCATTGTTGTTACTATCAATAACAATTGGCTATTCTCAAACTAAAGAAGAACTTCAACAAGAAAAAGCAAAAGTACAAGCTGAAGCTGATAAATATCAAGCGAAAGCAGATTCCATACAAGGGATTATAAATCAATTACCTGGATGGAGAACAGGCGCTTTTGGCACCATAGGAGGAAGTGTGTCGAGTTTTAGCAATTGGTATGCGCAAGGCGTTCCTAATAATGACGCGGGGAATATCGGGTTTACGGTAAATGCCTTCGCCGATAAAATTGAAGACAAGTATTTTTGGAAAAATGCATTGACATTAAATCTGAACTGGGTAAAAGTAGATAACACAGATATAGATTCCGATGATGATAGTTTTATCCCTGCGACAGACGTTTTTAATCTGACTTCACTTTATGGTTTCAGATTGACAGAAAAAATTGCAGTGTCTGGAATGGCGGAGTACAGAACCACGATTATTGACAACTTTAACGATCCAGGCTATTTAGATGCTGGTATTGGAGCAACATGGACACCGAATTCTGACCTTACCGTGGTTGTAAATCCATTAAACTACAATTTCGTTTTTGCCAGCGATAATCCGATTTTCGAATCATCATTAGGGGCCAAAATTGTTGCAGATTATACCAAGTCTATAGGAAAATTGAACCTGAAATCAAATTTTTCAACATTTCAAAGTTATGATGACTCTAACCTTTCTAGTTGGACATGGACTAATTCCTTTGGTTATACCATTTGGAAAAATATTGGCGTCGGTTTCGATTTTGGATTGAGAGACAACAAACAAGAAGCTCTAGATTATGCAGTTAACACACTAGCGCTAGAAGGTGTTGATTTCGATAATGTAGATAATGATTTGCAGACCTTTTGGACGTTTGGTTTGAGCTATAAATTTTAGGAACTAAAAAATTGTCATGAGGAAAGAGGTAGATTTACCTCTTTTTTCTTATTAATACAAATTCAAAGAACCAGGCTTGACGTAAACCGTCGATGAACTTGAATTGATGAGAAAATTTGCAATCATTTTTTTATTGCCACTTTTTGCTGTTGCTCAAGATGGTAAACAGACGACAAACGACACGATATGGAAGTATTCTGGCAATTTTGCGTTGCTCTTTAGCCAAGCTGCATTTAATAATGAATGGCAGAACGGTGGAACCTCAAACTATGCTGCTAATGGAATAGTAAATTATCAGATACACTACAAAAAGGACAATTGGCGTTGGGACACAAATGTTTTGGCAGATTACGGAATTACAAGAGCAGATGGTCAAGATTTTCATCGAAAAACAAGTGATAGGCTAGAAGTTAATACAGTCTTAGGCTATCAGTTGAAAAAATCTAACTGGTATTTTTCATTTTTGTTTAATGCATTAACGCAGTTTGACAATGGATATACATTTGGTAAAGACGAGGAGACAGGGAAAGAAACAAGAACCTTACAAACGCGTTTTTTGTCACCTGGATTTTTCAAACTTGGGCCAGGTTTTTTATGGAAGAAAAAAAATAAATTTAGTATAAATATTGCTCCAGCCAATTTACGTTTGATTACTGCAGACGAAAGATTTACAACAACTCCAGATTATAAGAATGGAGACTTTTTTGGTTTGAATCAAGGCGAAACCCTAAGAACAGAATTTGGAGCGACGTTTGCGTTTTACCTAAAATTTACTTTAGTCGAAAATGTAACCGCAGAACAAATACTCAATACATTTACAAATTACCTAGAGGATCCACTAAACACAGATATCGATTACACGTTAAACTTAAGGCTAAAGGTTAATAAATTTATTTCCACCAACTTCACCTTTCAAGCCATCTACGACGATAATGCCGCAAAGGGCTTTCAGATCAGGCAAGTTTTGGGCGTTGGGTTTAATTCTAAGTTTTAATAGTATAATGATGTCAGGTCAGTTTGGTCAAGCTTTAAAACTTGACTTACTTTAATGTTTAATTTCTTTAAAAACTCATCATCCTTGTCCGTAAATGCATTCAACGTATTCGAATCAATATCAATTTGGCCAATGTTTTTTCCGTCTAGGAATAGTGGGACAACTATTTCCGATTTGACAGTTAGGCTACAAGCAATATAATTGTCTTGTGCGTTTACGTCTTCAACTAGAAAGGTTTCATTACTCTCTGCCACTTGACCACAGATGCCTTTGCCAAAAGGAATGACTTTATGGTCTGTAGGTTCTCCTGCAAAAGGGCCAAGGTGCAATGTTTTAGTAGCCTGTTCAGCAAAGTAAAAGCCAACCCAGTCATAGTGATTTATTTCGGACTTTAAAGCCTTGCAGATATCAGACAATTTATCAAAAACACTTAATTCTGTATGGGATATAATAGCATCCAACTGTTGATTTAGTTCGGAGGTCATTTTACATTTTTTTTCAAATGTATTTATAATTAGGATATCATAGTTATAGATGTTTGTATAAATTTGTTAAACTAAATTTCTTATTTTCTTTCAGCATTAGCTTTTCATTCCAATGAGTTTAAAAACATTAATTCAATCCAATAAAGCTGTTCTTAAATTCCTTTTCGTTTTTTTTGGAAGTTATGCGGTATTGGCACTTTTGTACCAAGGCTTTTTAAGGTATAATACTTTTGAAAATTATTACCCAGATATAATTACTCATGCCGTGGCTTACCAAAGTTATTACTTTATAGACTTTTTAGGTTATGATACGAGCATCTATAAAGATCCAAACTCGCCAGCCATGTTGGTTGCTATCAATGGGGTTGCAGTGTCGCGAATCATTGAAGGCTGTAATAGTATAAGTGTCATTATTCTTTTTATGTCCTTTATCATTGCTTTTGCAAGACGCTTAAAATCAACGATTTTGTTTATTGTTTTTGGGGCTGCATGTATTTATGTGTTAAATATAATTAGAGTGTCTTTATTAACTTTGGGATTGTATTTTTATAAGGAATACAACAGTCTTATGCACGATATTTTATTTCCATTATTTATTTATGGTGTGGTCTTTTTGCTATGGATTTATTGGATTAGAAACTTTAAAAAACATCAAGAGGTTTGAAAACTGCTTTAAAAGTTCTAGTTTTTATCCTATCAATCTCGGGATTTGTATGCATTCGATTGTTTGAAAATGCCTTGTTTTATGATCCACTTATTGCTTTTTACAAAAGTAATTTTCAAAGCAGCAGTTTTCCAGAATTACAATTTTGGAAATACAGTATTAATCTGATATTCAGGTTTTTGTTAAATGCCATCATTTCTATAGGTTTGCTATGGGTTTTGTTTTTAAACCAAAATTATTTGAAGTTTTCTATATTTCTATTTAGTGTAGTTCTACTAGTTGGGTTTGCATTGTTTTGGATTTTAGAATATGATATTTCAACTGAAAACTATATGAAATTGTTTTATATCCGAAGATTTCTTATTCATCCAATTCTTGTAATTATTTTGATCCCTGCATTTTATTTTCAACAGTTATCTTCAAAAGTTGAAAAATAAATACCTACTAGTTTAGTAGGAATTAATATATTTGACCAATTTTTGATATATGACTACAGCTGCAGTTATTACCTTATGTGTAATTGTATTGGCAATAGTTCTTTTTGCTACAGAGGCTTTACCGGTAGACACGGTTGCCATAACCATTTTAGTGATTCTTGTACTGTCAGGGGTTTTAACGCCACAAGAAGGTATTGAAGGCTTTAGTAATAAAGCGACGATTACAGTCGCATTTATGTTTGTCTTAAGTGCGGCTTTACTTAAAACGGGTGCTCTGCAGGTGCTTGCACATCGACTCTCAAAATTGTTTAAATACCAGTTTAATTCTGCGATGTTACTCATGATGCTCATGATTGCACTTATTTCTGCATTTGTAAACAATACACCTGTTGTAGCCATGTTTATCCCTGTAATTATTCAGATTGCCCATACATCTGGCCAAGATCCTGGAAAAATGCTTATTCCACTTTCGTTTGCTTCAATTTTTGGAGGAATGTGTACGTTGATAGGTACATCTACAAATATTTTGGTAAGCGGTATTGCCGAGGAAAATGGGATTGAAGGCATCAACCTTTTTACAATGACACCTATTGCTGGGATTTTGCTTATCATTGGTTTGGTTTACATGTCTCTGATTGGTGTAAAATTATTACCAGATAATCTCTTCAAACGAACGCTGAAAAAATCATTTGACTTTAATCAATACATCACAGAAATTGAAATCATGGAACATTCAAATTCGGTGGGTAAGCGACTAATGAATTCTGAATTGGTAACAGAATTTAATATGGATATTATTGAAGTGAAAAGAGACAATGATGTATTTACACTGCCGCAAGGCGATTTTGTGTTATTAGCCAATGATAGAATTAAAGTGAAATGCAATGCAGACAAGATAAAATCGCTTAAAGGAAAAGAGAAATCGTTTAGTGTTTCTTCGGTAAAAATTGGCGAGAACGATTTGACGGGAAAAAATTCTGCCCTTGTTGAAATGGTAATCACATCATCATCGGAAATCCATAACAAAACCCTTCGCGAGTTGGATTTTAGAAGAAGATACAGAGCGATACCTTTGGCTATCAAACAAAGGCTTGATATATTTCAAGATGATCTTTATGATATCAAATTACATGCTGGCGATGTCATACTGGCAGAGGTGAAAACACACTACATAGAGACGATAAAAGAAAAAGAAACGCAACAAGATGCACCCTTTGTATTGCTCTCTCATGACTATATAACCGATTTTAATAAGAAAAAATTCAGTCTAGTTATCTCTGTCATTGCGCTAATGGTATTCTTGGCAGCAATTGGTTGGGTAGATATTCTGATAGGTTCCATCACAGCGGTAATGTTGTTGGTTTTTTCTAAGGTTTTAAGAATGAAGGACGTCTATAAAGCCATCAATTGGAAAATAATTTTCCTATTAGCTGGTGCATTGAGTTTAGGTCACGCCATAGACAAAACCGGTTTAGACATGGTGATTGCGAATATTATAATCGAACGTCTAAATCCTTTTGGAGTTGTAGCCATTATTTCTGGCCTTTACATCACAACGTCTTTGCTTACTGAGGTCATGTCCAACAATGCATCAGCAGCCCTTATGGCTCCAATCGCCATAGCAACGGCGACAACATTAGGACAAGATCCAATTCCTTTTTTAATTACAATTATGCTAGCAGCATCGGCAACATTTATGACGCCAATAGGTTATCAAACCAATACGATGGTGTACAGCGCTGGACAATACAGTTTTAAAGATTTTTTTAAAGTAGGTGTACTTTTAAATATTTGCTTCTGGCTTACTGCTAGTTTTTTTATTCCTTGGTATTTCGATTTAGTATAGTGTTTCTTATAGAAGAATTAAGTTATAATCCGGGTTTTTAATTGAAGTTTTTTAACAAAGACCTAACACTTCAATTTTGTAAGGAGTCTATTGAGAGGAACGAACAGACTTGCATCGAGACTTCACCCAATACTACTTTTTCTTAATACTACAACCAAGTTATACTGTAATAATTCTTAAGAAATTGAATGTCCAAAAAGTGAGGATAGTCAGTTTTAGGTATCGATGAATAGAATAACTTTGTTAGATTGTATTTGCTGTTGCATTTTAACCCATATCATCATGAAATCCGAATACCTTAAACCAAAAGTTTACACGTTATTGCTCGTGTTTATTGCGAGTTTTTTGTCTTTAAATTGTACCAATGACGACGACTCTGGACCAGTTGCGGTGACAGTTCCGATTATAAAAACCAAATCGGATGTTCGGGATGCCATAAATATCACAGGTGCTCAAAACACAAGTTCAGATGGGAAAATTTATGTTTACCAAGATTTGCTTTTTTATATTGCTCAGAACTCAGGAATTCACATTTTTGATAACCAAAATCCTGTGTCACCAGAAAATTTAGCTTTTATAAGTTTAGAGGGCGTCAACGATATTTCGATAAAAAATAATATCCTTTATGCGGATAATTTTATGGATATTGTGGTTTTTGACATCAGTCAAATTTCAGATATTCAGTTGCTTACAATTAAGGAAGATGTCCTGGCATTCTATCCCGTATTTCCTGAGGAAAGTGCTGGTTTTATTCAAAATACATATCCTTCTAACGATGATGAATTTGTTTCTGGCTACGAAACCATTTTTATGGAAAGAGCAGCTGTCGAAAATAATCCAGATTTTTGGTATCAAGATGACAATCCTACTTTTTTAGAAGGTGGAGACCTTGCCAATACTGTTGGAGTTGGAGGTTCTTATGCTAAGTTTCAGATTTATAACGACGCTTTATATATTTTAGAAGATTATTGGCTTAAAGCCTTTAACATTTCGGATTACAATGAGATTTCCCTAACGGCAGAAGTGTATATGAACGGATGGTTTGGTGGCGTGTTAGAAACCACATATATTCAGAAAGAATACCTATTTATTGGTGCAACTGATGGGATGCATATTGTTAGCTTGCAAGACGAATTTAATCCTACTTACCTGTCTTCATTCACACATGCTACTGGCTGTGATCCAGTTGTGGTAAACGGAAATACAGCATACATTACCATTAGAGGAGGAAACTTATGTGGTTCTATCGAAGATCAAATTAACGTTATCGATGTTTCAGACATTAGCAATCCTGTGGAACATTCTACATATTTTCTGTCAAGCCCATACGGTTTAGGGGTAAGAAATCAGACCTTATATGTGTGTAATGATGAAGGAATACATGTGTTTGATGTGCAGAATCCAACGGAGATTTTGCTTATTAATTCCTATGATGCTAACATTAAGGACGTTATCGCTTTGGATTCTCACCTCATAGGAGTTGGTGAAAATGTGATATATCAGTTCAATTATGTTAACGATTTTGAATTGGATATAATCAGTGTGACGCAGTTTTAGCATTTCAATTTCTTTGGTTATTGCTGAAATTATTTTTTTATGAATTGAAATCGCTTTTAGCTTTAAAATTAGAGGAACAGTTTTCTGTAAAGCTGAAATATTTTAGCAAAAGATAAAGATCGATATGATACAAAGTACTTTAAGAAAAACTTGCCTATAAAACAACTGAAAAATTTTTGTAAAGCTGAAATTTGACATAGATTTACATCAAATTTTTGAAATGAAATTAGTAAAAATAGTATTCTTACTTTTTATATCCTTTAGCTTATTTTCTCAAGACCTTCAGCTTAAAAAAAGTGAGATTTTTAAGGACACCAAAAAAAGCAGTAGTTTACGCTTTTCTTTAGAAGACGATGAAGGCAATTTGGTGATTATTAGATCGTTTTATGCCGGTTTAATTCCAAAGCTAAAAGGATACTACATACAACAATTTGATGCTGATTTAAAATTAAAAAACGAAACAGAACTTGAGGTAGATGACAATACCTTAAGAAATGCATTTTTAAAGGATGGGAAATTACATTTAATTGAATTTTATCACGATAAGAAAAAAGACCTCATTCAATTTAATGCATTAAGTGCTAGTTTGAACGATTTAAAATTTTCCAAAAGGGAGTTACTGTCATTTTCAGAAGATAATATTAGAAAATATTTCGGTGTTGGTTTGGGTGCGCTTTTTTTTAATAATTTCTCAAAAATTGATGCTAACCATATGGGAGAAGTTGTTTTTTCATCTGATAAGAATTACTTTGTTATAAATTTTGATTTTAAAAGTAAGGAAAATGACGTTCATAAAATTTTTGTTTTTGATAGCAGTTTCGATAAGGTTTATGACAAAAAAATCACAAGAGATGTAAAGGACAAATTTTTTGAATACAACAGTATTGATGTAGATGACAAGGACGGCACCGTATATTTTTTAGGCAAAACATTTGAAAACAATTCAAGAAAATCTAAAAAAGGAGGTGAAATAAATTACCACTTTAATTTATATAAAGTTGATGCCGATGGTCAAAAGATGATTAGCTTTAAACAGCCTGATTACTTTATATCGTCCTTAGAACTTTTGAAATCTGACGATAAGATTTCTGCCATTGGTTTTTATGGCTCAAAAGATGATTTTAGATATAATGGCGTTTGTCTATTCAATATGGATGATGAAACTTTGAATTTTACTACCAAAAAATTCACGCCATTTTCTGATGAATTTCTTTCTGATAAATATGGAAACAAAGAGGGAAAGAAAGAACGAAAAAAGAAAAAAGGCATTAGTGATATAGACTTTAAAAGTTTATTTCAGATGAATAACGGCGATCTCATTGTGAATGCCGAAGAGTTTTACATTACAACAGTTACAACAACCAATGCAAATGGAGCAGTAACGACGAGAACAGTTTATAATTTTGATGATATCATGAGTATAAAGCTAGATTCCGAAGGTAATCTTATTTGGTCTAGAAATATCAACAAACGTCAAACTGGATTATCAAATAGTTCTTTTACCTCAATCGCGTCTGGCGAGAAGTCTTATTTTTTTATTAATTGCTCTGATAACATTAAGAAAAATAAACTTGGAAATCTATATTTTACGAATACAAGTGCCAAAAAATCAAATCTTTATACGATTACCATAGATAATAA
Source organism: Bacteroidia bacterium (assembly GCA_030429455.1). Lineage (GTDB taxonomy): Bacteria > Bacteroidota > Bacteroidia > Flavobacteriales > Flavobacteriaceae > Psychroflexus. The sequence goes on from JAUIFC010000025.1 coordinate 26,396, forward strand.
TGGAGAGATAGACTATAACAAACTAATAGATGATAAAGAGTCCAAAGTGTACTATAGAGTTAATAATGGTACTGTGAATCTTAAAAAGAAAACTGTGACTCTTCTAGGTAAGAAAAAGAAAAATACAAGAATACTGAAAATCAAAGTATAATCTTTGATTCTCAATAGTCTAATCTGTTAGGTTCAAGATTGATTATACCGTAAATAATTTTCAGTATAAGTCAATTATCAAATCAGTCCAAATTGCTCAAAATGATGATTGAAATGTTTTCTGTTTAAGAGTTTCCATTCAAAATAATTTAACTCGCCAAAAACGCTATTCTTCGTGGTCTTATTTGGATCCTCCTTAAAAAAGGCATGAAATGTATCAAAAGCTTCAAATAGAGCAACTTTGGCCGATTCTAAATCAGGATGAATTAAATCTTCTAAACCTTCAGTTTTCATAAGTGGCATTTTGTAATTCCGAGGCATTTTCCTGTAATTGTATAAAGTTTCTTGAACTTTTTCCAAATGTTCTTCTGGTGTTGCAACATCTATCTTTATGTCTTCGACTGCAATTTTAAGAGTGAATTCAAGGTGTTCCAACATGTGTTGAGGTGTCATAGTGCCCCAAAGTGGTTTTGTTTTTTCGGTCAATTGATTTACGTTTTCAGCAAACATCAACTTATCGATATCAACAAAGGTAGTTTGCTTTTTCTGGACCATTGTTAAAATAGTGGCTACGGCAACCAATTTTTCATCAGGATTTTCTTCCATAGCATCAAAGACTTCGACGTACCATTTTACAATTCCACATGGAAGTTCTTTGCCTTTTTGTTCTCGATCTACTTTTTCCTTACACGTTAAGCGGACGTATATCGTGTCATTGTGGTATAAGGGTCTCAAAAATCGAATATCTTCAAGTCCATAATTTGCAGCAACGGGTCCTTTATTTGGATACACAAACAGGCCAGCGGCGGCAGATATGATAAAATAGCCATGCGCTGTGCGTTTTTCAAAAATGCTTCCTTCTAATGAGGTGATGTCTGTATGGGCATAAAAATGGTCCCAGGTTAAGTTACCAAAATTAATGATATCTGTATCTGTTAGCGTACGTTTATGTGTTTCTAAAGACATACCAGGTTTGATGTCTTCCCAATGGTATGTAAATGGATGATTTTTTGCTTCTTTATAATCGGCCTTTGGTTGATAAATACCAGTAATCTCGGTTAGAGTCGTTGGACTGCCTTGAATAGCGCAACGTTGTAAATAGTGCTTAACACCTCGTTTTCCGCCCATTTCTTCGCCACCACCGGCTCGTCCTGGACCACCATGAACCAAGGTTGGCAATGGAGAGCCATGTCCTGTGCTTTGTTTTGCAGATTCTCTATTTATGGCTAAAATTCTTCCATGATGCGAAGCCGCTTGAATAGTGTAATCCCGTGCAATGTTGTCATCATTGGTAAAAATTGAACTTACCAAAGAGCCTTTTCCTTTTTTGGATAATTCCACAGCATCTTCTAATGATTTGTACGGCATTAATGTACTCACAGGACCAAATGCTTCTGTGACATGAACTGCCTCATTTTCAAAAGGATTATTTTCACGTAAAAGGATTGGTTTGATGAAGGCGCCTTTTTCAAAATCGGCATCTATAAGATTTATAGTTTCATAATCTCCATAGACTTGATCGGCTGTTTCGGCAATGGTTTCAATGCTTTTCTTTACTGCTAGAACTTGTTTTTTGTCTATCAGACTTCCCATTCTCACCTCTCGCAATCTTGGGTTTCCGATGGTGATCTTATCCAATTGCTTACAAACGGCATCTTGAACAGCATCAATTAGGTGTTCTGGAACAATAATTCGGCGAATAGCGGTACATTTCTGACCACATTTTACAGTCATTTCATTTCTAACTTCTTTAACGAAGAGTTCGAATTCTGGTGTTCCAGGAACCGCATCTTCACCTAAAATAGATGCGTTTAATGAATCTGCCTCCATGGTGAATGGAACAGACTCCTCTACCAATCCAGGGTGATTTTTTAAGACTCTTCCTGTTGAAGCAGATCCAGTAAATGTCACGACATCTTGTGAGGTTACCGTATCCAAAATAGTTCGTGCTGTACCTGAAATTAATTGTAAAGCGCCTTCTGGAATAATGCCCGATGCAATTATATGTTTTACAGCAGCTTCTGTCAGGTAAGCCGATTGAGGAGCAGGCAAAACAACAGCAGGAACTCCAGCCATCCAGTTGCAGGCACATTTTTCAAGCATCCCCCAAATTGGGAAGTTAAACGCATTGATATGAATGGCAACGCCTTCTTTTGGTACTAAAATATGATGCGCCATAAATCGACCGCCGCGCGACAAATCGATTGGGTCGCCTTCGACATCAAAAGACGAATTCGGGAATAATTTTCTTAAGGATGCATTGGCAAATAGATTGCCTATGCCACCATCTATATCAATCCAAGAGTCTCGTTTTGTAGCACCAGTTCTATAGCTTAGGGCGTAAAGCTCTTTGCGCTTTTTTTGAAGGTAAAAAGCCAGCTTTTTCAACATTAAACCGCGCTCCTGAAATGTCATTTGGCGTAAAGTTTTGCCCTGTTTACGACCATAATTCAAAACTTCTGGAATATCAAAACCATCAATATTTACGTTGGTAAACTGTTCTCCAGTTACAGAATCAAAAATGGGTTGACCTTCTCCAGATCCTTGAGTCCATTGGCCGTTGATATAACTTTGTGTGGTTTGCATGGGTTAATATTTTAATATTTTATTTAAGGTCGTCTTGATATTCTGAAATTCAACATCATTAATGAGACCAATTTTCTTTTTAAATCTTACATTAGATAATGACCGAATATGAAAAACCATAATTTCAGATTCTTTTTTAAGGCCATTCGTTTCGTTTGGTTGGAGTATCGGATGACCTTGGTAGTTTTTTATTTTAGAAGTGATTGGGCATACAATAATGACGTTAAAGTATTCATTCATTGTGTTTCCGCTTATCACAACAGCTGGTCTGTTTCCTGCTTGTTCACTCCCAACAATAGGATCGAAATAGACTTGCCAGATTTCCTTTTGCCTAATCTTCACTTTCAAACTTTAAAAGCTGATTGTAATAATCTGCCATGCCTTCTTCTGCCATAGCCATCATGTCTTTATCTTTTGACGCTCTTTTAAACGATCGTCTATATGCTGCTTTATCCAACTGTTCCAAATAAATTTCTACTGCCTTTTCAATAATTTTATTTTTCGGCATTTTTAAATCTTTAGAAGCTTTTGCAAGTTCTTTAAGGAGATGATCTGGAAGTGTTGATGTATAAGTTGCCATACTAATGCTATTTTAAACAAATATAAATAATATTTTCATTTTATATTTATGATTTGTATTTATAAAAGCTAATTATCAAAAGCTAGTTTATAATTTCATTTTCAATTTTAGCGGAATGGTCTTGTCCAACACAAATACATCCCGAATTACTTTGTTTTCGGGATTTCGCTTCGTTCAGCATTTTTCAATTACAGCGGCATATCCTTGTCCAACACCAATACACATGGTGATCAAAGCGTACTTTTTACCTGTTAATTCTAGCTCTAGGGCTGCTGAATATGCAATTCTTGCGCCTGTAACACCAAGTGGATGACCGATAGCAATGGCACCGCCGTTTGGATTAATTCGTTGATCGTTGTCGTGAAGACCCCAAGCTCGAATGCAAGCTAACGACTGTGCGGCAAAGGCTTCGTTCAATTCTATGACATCCATATCCTTTAATGTCAAACCTGCTTTTTTCAATGCTTTTTTAGACGCTTCAACAGGACCGATGCCCATAATTCTCGGTTCTACACCAACAACAGCCGAACTGACAATTCTAGCTTTGGGTTGAAGGCCATAGGTCTTAACAGCATGATCTGATGCAATAATTACAGCTGCTGCACCGTCATTTAAGCCTGATGAATTTCCTGCGGTAACGCTTCCATTTCTTCTAAAGGCTGGTTTCAATTTAGCTAAAATATCCTCCGTTGTATTCGGTTTTACAAATTCATCTTCAGCAAAAACAATACTTTCTCTTTTTCGTTGAGGTATTTTTACTTCCATAATTTCTTTAGCCAATCTGCCATTTTGTTGCGCTTTGGTCGCTTTCATTTGGCTATGGTAAGCAAAGCCGTCTTGGTCTTTTCTGGAGATTTGATACATGTCCACCAAATTCTCCGCGGTCATTCCCATGCCATCGGTACCATACATTTCGTGCATTTTTGGATTTACAAATCGCCACCCAAAACTGGTGTCGTACATTTTGGAATCATTTCCAAAAGGCGAAGCCGATTTTGAGATTGCATAAGGTCCGCGCGTCATATGTTCGACACCACCTGCAATAAATACATCGCCATCTCCAGTTTGTATGGCGCGGTGTGCATGGATAATAGCAGAAAGCCCACTGCTGCATAATCTGTTAACCGTTTCTCCAGGGACGCTGTACGGCAATCCAGCTAACAATGCGCACATTCTTGCCACATTGCGGTTGTCTTCGCCAGCTTGGTTCGCACAGCCTAAAATGACATCGTCGAAAGCCTCGTTTGGGATGTTTGGATTTCTATTAATTACTTCATTGATGACTAACGCACCTAAGTCGTCGGTTCTTACTGGAGAAAGGCTGCCTTTGTACTTTCCTATTGGCGTCCGAATACCATCTACGATATATGAGTTCATTTAAAGATTTTTCAATATATGGCTTTAAATTTAATGGTTTTTAATAATGCTGTAAAATAATTAAGAAATAATTGAAATATTTGTATTTCAAAAATGAGCTCTTCTCTAAGCAAGCGTTCGTTTTATTTTGAAATTAGGCTAATTTTGATGCCCTTGAAGAGGCAATTTTTGAAGCTAAAAATCCAAGAATTATTGTTGTTAAGATGACAACAAAAAAGGTCATAAGGCTTAATTTAACAGGGTAGGGCAGTGAAGAAGTGATGTATATGATGCCAAATTGAAGTTGTAACCAAACAACAATTACCCCGATAAGGATTCCTGCTACAGAGCCTAAAACGCTTGTAATCATACCTTGAAGAAAGAAAATGAAATTGATTTGAGAAGGTGTCGCGCCAAGATGAGAAAGTGTGGCAATATTTTCTCTTTTGTCGATAATGGACATGATGATCGAACCAATTAAATTGAATAATGCAATGATAATAACCAAAGTGCTGATAAGATACACCATCAAATTTTCTGTATTCAACATTTTGTAAAGTTGGTCGTTGAGCTGTAATCTTGTTTTTACTTCTACGGACGCACCAAAGAGCGATGCAATTGCCGATTTTATATTCTCCGCATTAGCTTCTGGTGCCAGAGCAATTTCAATACTCGAATATTCTGAATTTTCGTAATTCAATAAATCCCTTGCCAATGTATGGGAGCAAAACACATAGCTGTTGTTGTATTCTTCCGAAATGCCAAATATTCCTCTTACGCTTGTCGGCATATTTTTAAAAGCGTTCGTTGGATTGATGATTTGACCTTTTCCCGGTTTAGGAACTATAAAATTTAAATAGGCAGTTTGATCTAAAAGTCCCACGGATAATTGTCTGCTTAAACCATTTCCAAGTACAACTTGGTACGGCATGGAAGGGTTGAGCCACTGCCCTAAAAAAACATTTCCTCTTACATCGTTGACCTTTACATAATTTGTGTCGATAGCTTTGAGTATTGCCGGGACATATTTGTCTTTAAAATTCAGGATGGTTTTTTCCTCAATGACCAACGCCGTATGCTGTACGCCATCAATGGATTTAATTTTTGAAAGCATTGTGGTATCCATTTCGAGGCGTTTGCTTTCAAGAGGAATTACTTTTAAATCAGGATCATATTGATTTGCAAAACTCAATCCAAATTCTTTCAGCCCATCAAATGCAGAAAGAACGATAAACAAAGCCAATGATGTTCCAAAAATACCAATGATAGCCAAATAGCTGATGATATTTATGGCATTGTTTTTACTCTTACTTAAAAAGTAGCGCTTGGCGATGTAAAATGAAAAGTTCAACGTTTTTTTCTTCTGGATAACAATTCAGGGTTTGTGATAGGATTGTTTTTACCTTTAAATGCATCTTCCACTTCGCTGACATAATTGGCCGTATCGTCATGGAAAAAGCGCAATTCTGGAACCCGCCTTAACTGGTTTTTGGTTCGGATGGCCAATTGATGCTTAACTTGGTTAGATAGTTCCTTTATTTCTTTAAGAATTTGAGCTGTCTTATCGTCTGGAAAAACACTCAAATAGGCTTTAGCTTCTTGCAAATCTGAAGTTACGCTCACTTTGGTAACACTTATAATTAAATTTAAGTGCCCGTTTGTTCTTAAATTATGTTGAATGATTTCTGCCAAATCCTTTTGAATGATTTGGCTAATGCGCTGTTGTCTCTGAGTTTCCATAGTGCAAAACTAAGCCTTTAAGCTGAATTCTGATTTATAAGTCCTAAAATATAAAGGGTTCTTTTTACTTCATAAATTTATGTTTAAAGCTGAATCATGTATGAAACTCATCTTATAGTTTTGTCGAAAATTTGAATAATGAAACCGCACATCAGCAATTTTATAAACGCTTTCGTCTTAATAGGGATGTCTTCTTGGGGTTACTTGGTTTCTCCTACACCTTCGATTACTTCTATGATTCCTGCAGCTATTGGGGTATTGCTGCTAGCTTGCCATAGGGGTGTGAAAAAGAAAAACAAAGCTATTTCGCATATTGCTGTGGTTTTAACACTTTTGATTTTTTTAGCCTTAATTATGCCACTTATTGCAGTGGTTAAAAAGGAAAACATTTTGGGCATTGTAAGGGTAAGCTTGATGATGTTCACCTCTTTATTGGCGTTCATTGTGTTTGTCATTAGTTTTATAACTGCAAGAAAACAGTCTTAAATCCAATTTGTAGATTGAAAACTGAAAAATGAGTGCGTTAATCGCCTTGAAATCAGTTAAAGATTTAGGCCATAGACAAAACCTAAAATTCCGATTATTACAGATAGGACAATAAATAATCCAACAAACAGAGCGATAAACAGTAAAATTTTTAATACCACTTTTCCTAAACTAAGATTCAATAGTTTAGTGTAGGTATAAAAATAATAGAATAGCAAAAACACACCTTGTAGTATAGAAAGTCTTTGTGTTGTGAATATGCCAATTACAAAAGCGAT
>JAUIFC010000226.1 GCA_030429455.1 Bacteroidia bacterium
CATCTTCCATGGTTTTAAGCCATGCATTTTGAACTTTTGCAGCAATATCAGACTGGCCAATATGCTGTAGCATTAAGATAGCACCTTGTAATAATCCTGTTGGGTTAGCCATATTTTGTCCAGCTCTTCGTGGTGCAGAACCATGAATAGCTTCGAACATCGCATGGTCGTGACCAATATTTGAAGATCCAGCTAAACCTACAGAACCTGTGATTTGCGCCGCAACGTCGGACAATACATCACCATAAAGGTTTGGCATAACAATAACGTCGAAAGTTTGAGGTGAGTCTGCTAATTTTGCAGCACCTATATCTATGATCCAGTGCTCGTTTTCAATTTCTGGGTATTTCGCAGAAATTTCATCAAAGACTTTATGAAACAATCCGTCCGTTTGCTTCATGATGTTGTCTTTTGTAAAACAAGTCACTTTTTTACGTCCAAATTTCTTAGCATATTCGAATGCGTAGGTGATTATTTTTTCACAACCAGGACGGCTGATTAGCTTTAAACATTGGACGACCTCATCTGTTTGTTGGTGCTCAATCCCAGCGTAAAGATCTTCTTCATTTTCTCTTACGATAACCACATCCATTTCTGGGTGTTTTGTAGCTATGTATGGATGTAAACTTTTGCATGGTCTAACGTTGGCAAAAAGACCTAAAGTTTTACGTGTTGTTACATTTAAGCTTTTGTAACCACCTCCTTGTGGAGTAGTAATAGGTGCTTTTAAGAATATTTTGTTACGTCGGATCGTTTCCCAAGCTTCTTTGGAAATACCTGCTGTGTTTCCTGCAAGATATACTTTCTCGCCTACTTCTATTTCGTCAATGTCGAGTTGTGCTCCGGCAGCTTCTAAAATACGTAAAGTTGCATCCATGATTTCAGGACCTATACCATCTCCCTTCGCTACTGTTATTTTTGTCATAAGGTTAAAAATTTTGATTTTCGCAAATATCGGTATTCCATTTTAATTTCAATGTCTTAGAGGATTTACTTTATGTATAAAATTATCCTAATATTAACTGAAATACAGTTTATATACTTGGTCGTTTATTTTGATTTGTTAAAAATATTTAAAACTAAAACAGCTATAATAGCACTGAAAAGCCAACACATAACAAGCAGGCTTATCATTTGAGATAAAAATTCATTGTTAAATAAAGACCACGCAAATATATATCCAGACCAAAGTATCAAGATTTCAATCTGAATGAAAAACGATTTTCGTTGTTGAAGATGCCTTTTTTGTTCTTTCAAAATGAATAGTACAGCAATAAAAACTAAAAGTAGCGAAATCCAAAAGCCGAAATAGTTGACAGCATAGTCAATTATGCGCCCAAACAATCCAATTAAAATTGAAACGAATAAAACTAAGAAAGGTCTCTTGTTTGACGACCTTTTAATTTTTGTTTCTATTGAATCCTCTTGAGCATCTGTAATTTTCGATTTTGTCCTTTGTTTGAGTTTGTCTGTATCTTGTTTTCTTTTATCCAAGTAGTCTTTTAGTAATATTGCTCCAAATGTAGAAGCCATGGAAAAGGCTCCCGAAATTATCGCGATGGTAATTTGATTATCAGCAATATAAGTTATCATTCTTCACCTGTTTTTTGAGCTACAGCATGACTCTATAAAGGTATTACTTTTTACTCATATTTATTCTTAATGATAGCGTTTTCTTGAGTTAAATGTTGTGATTGTTAAAATTGTAATGTCAACTACAGCTCATTCAGCTAAAACAAAAATGTAAGGATATTGGTTCATAAAAAAACTAGCTAATGTTGGAAACAGTTTGTTGATCAGACATTAATCAAACTTTTATAGGTTTTATGGTTTTAATTATGTTGTCTAAATTGATAAAACGAAATGTGAATTCTACCTATTTTCATCCATAAACTTAAACCCAAAATAATCACTCGTATTTTTTGCTTCTTTTATAGATTTCTCATTATTGAAATCTTTATAATAGGCATAATAGATCAATCGATTTTTTATTTGGAGCATATTTATGGTCATGACTAAGACTTTTTTCTCTAATTCAGTTTCCATTTTCATCAAAAATACAAACGATCTTATGCGTTCATCAGGAATATATGATTCTACCAAAACAGGTCGATCTATCGAAACAGATTCAAAGTTGTTTTCGATTTTAGTCTTTATATTTTCCAACTCTTCTTTCATGTAATTGCCTTCCATCATTTCAGTCATTTTATTCATCTCATAAGTGCCAATATCCATTCCTATGAGTTGTTTGACTGCATAAACTTTGAAATAATCATCATATGAGAATTGCCCTAAGCTATCAATTCTAGAAAATGTGTCAGGATTAAAATAGATACCAAGAATCTCGTTGCCTTCGTATCGGAATTCATTGATGTGTTTTGCGACTTTAGGGTTGGAATAACATTCTTTCATTTCATTAAATTCGATCATACAAATTGAAATGTCTCCGAATTCCTTTACACTACCACATTCAGAGTTTTGTTCAGAAGTGTTAATGTTTTTTTATTCACTTTTATTCGATGTACAACCAATTAGTGTAATGAAGAAGAAAATATGTAGAAGTCTCATTTGTGTTGGTTAAGATAATTGACGGTTAAAATCTGGATTAATATTTAAACTATGTCATGAATTTTGGCATATTGAAGTAACATAATCGTTTTACCGTCTTTTATTTCGCCTGAATAAATTTTGTTAAAAGCTTCTTGAAAATCAAGCTCAAGAACGTCGATGTATTCTTCTTCGTCTTTTAATCCGCCACCTTCACTGACTTTCATGCCTTCGTGGTATTCGGCAATGAAAAAATATATAATTTCGGTAACAGCGCCTGGTGACATATAAGACTCTAAAACACGTTCGACGCTCTGTACCTCATAACCTGTTTCTTCTCTTATTTCCTTTCGAATACAATCCTCTGGGTTGTCAAGGTCCAAAACGCCAGCACAAACTTCAATCATCATTCCAGATGTATTGCCGTTTACATATGTAGGCAATCGAAATTGTTCAGTTAAAATCACTGTTTTTTTGGTTTTGTTGTACAGCAAAACACAAGCACCATTTCCACGGTCATATACTTCTCGGATATGAGTTTCCTTTTGATCATCTTTATTCTGATGGGAGTAAGTGATTTTGTTTAAGGTGTACCAATTGTCAGAGAGTAGTTCTGTTTTTTGGATTTCGATATTGGGGTTTTTCATGGTTATGGATCAATTATTAAATGCTTGAAAGGTTTTGTTTTTCAGGCTAAATGGTTTTTTCTTTTTATTATAATCAGTAGTCTTTTTCTTGTCTAGACTTATAATAAAGGTTACTATTGATAGACAAATACTCAAAGCCAAATTTTATAATTTATGTTTGATTTCCTTTTTCGTAACATGCATAGTATACAAAGTATAAATGATAGGTCCGTGTAAAGTAATAAGAGACGCAATAGTGTAACTCAAACCTTCCAAGCCAAACTCAACATCCCAGTTAAACCTATAACCTCTAATTAAAGTCATTATTTCTGAAATGACTGTAAGAATCGCAAATGGCAAAAAATGAATCCAAAACAGAAGATTTTTTGTGTTTGTCCAATGTTTTAAGGATTTAGTTAACTCTGCTTTTTGGCTCAGAATGATCATTGCTGTAGAAAATAGAACAAGACTGAAGTCAATAATGAGATTTATAATGTTTAAAACACTCTCAACATGTTGTGTGATATTATAAACGTAAAAGTCTGAAAATGCTAAAAATATTTGAACAAAAGATGCTGTTAAACATACCTTCATGGTTAAGATATAGGCTTTGTGCTGTATTCTGATTTTTGATAGTCCCCAAATCCCTATTAAAAGCATAATACTACCAAAGAAGTCATTAAATAAGTCGAATTTATAACCCTTACCATATGACGTCCAAGAGTATGAAAAATCGATCATAATTATAATAACACCCCAAAAAATGAAGTTGATGTTTTTAATATGGTCTTTCATCATATGTCTATAAGTAAACTATAAAAGTAATTAGATGTCGATAGTACTCACTTTAGTTAAGATTTCCTACCTCTAACCAGATCATCTTATCACCAAATCTTTTCAACTTCCAACTATTTAACTCATAAACTCATCACCTCAATCAAGCCAAACTCCCAACCTTTTCCATCATATCCTGCGCCAATTGGTTGGCAAGTTCTTGAGATTTTGCTTCGGTATAAACTCTGATGATAGGTTCTGTGTTGGATTTTCTTAGGTGAACCCAAGACTCTTCAAAATCGATTTTCACACCATCAATGGTCGTGATGTCTTCATCTTTATAAACGTCTTCAACTTTTTCTAGCAACTTATCTACATCAATTTCTGGTGTTAATTGAATTTTTTCTTTAGCCATGAAATAATCCGGATAGGTTTTACGCAATTCGGAAACTGAGATTTGCTTTTGGCTGAGTAAAGATAAGAACAAGGCTAAACCGACTAAACTGTCTCTGCCATAATGCAATTCTGGAAAAATAATACCTCCATTGCCTTCGCCACCAATTAAAGCCTTGGTTTCTTTCATTGCGATGACGACATTCACTTCGCCCACTGCACTAGCGGTGTAAGAACCACCGTGTTTGTTGGTTACATCTCTTAGCGCACGCGAGGAAGATAAGTTGCTAACAGTATTCCCTTTTCTTCTGGATAGCAAATAATCTGCAATACTCACCAAAGTGTATTCTTCGCCAAACATATCACCATTTTCATCCATAAAGGCCAAACGGTCTACATCAGGGTCGACAGCGATACCAAAATCTGCTTTGTGTTTTATGACGGCTTCAGAAAGATCTGTCAAATGTTTTTTCAATGGTTCTGGGTTGTGTGGAAATTCTCCTGTTGGGTCGCAGTAAAGTTTTACCACTTCTACATCCAATTGTTCTAAAAGGGGAACAATCGAAATGCCTCCTGTAGAGTGAACGGCATCTAGAACGACTTTAAACTT
>JAUIFC010000227.1 GCA_030429455.1 Bacteroidia bacterium
ATTGTCGTCCAAGGATCTCTAAAATCTGCTATCCAGTTCACATTTTGATGTTTTTTCTTTAGTAATAAGCCAATGCGGTGAAGGCTATGTGGTGGACCAGTAGTAATGATAACATCATACTTATGTTGAGACAATAATTTAGAAATCTTCTTTACAGATGGTCTTACCCAAAATTTTCTAGCATCAGGAATAAAAAAATTGCCTCGTACATACAACAAAAAACGTTGTACAATACTTTGACTTTTCTTTTCTGTAATCAAACCTTTGCTTAAAGTATCGGTGCTTTCTTTCGAAAATAAATTAGAAAACTTGTAAGGTTCAAAGATTTTGGATTTAATAACCTCTAAACCCTTTGGTATTTCCAATTCCAGACTTTTATCCATCTGAGGATAATGAGGATTATCAGGAACAAAAACAGTGGGTTTTATATTAAATTCTGGGAGATATTTTACGAATTTCAACCAACGTTGCACACCAGGACCACCAGAAGGCGGCCAATAGTATGAAATGACTAAAACTCTTTTTTGAGATTTATCCATTAGCGCGTTTAGAAGTTTCTTCCATATAAAATTTCCAACCTCCAAAGATTAAAAGAACAACTAATATCAAGTGGCCGGCAATACTAATATAACTCCCTGTTTGAATGACTTTAGGCTCAAACTTAAATGTGATGATATGTTCGCCAGATGGCACATCAAGACCTCTTAATGTATAATTAACCTGATAATGAGATGTAAGCATTCCATCCATGAGGATAATACACTTCTGAAAATACAGCAAATCCATCATTAGAATTAGAACTTTTGTAAACTAACTCATTCATTTTGTATGACTCCAACTTTATAAATGCTGTTGAATCTTTTGTAAAATTAAATGTATTATTCTGCCTAGAATCTGAATCTTGCTTCAATGTAGCCGTAGTTTTTGTATTAATTTCGTTAAAAGCCAAAATATCTTGATTATCATTTTCAACGACCTTTAAGGAATCTACAAACCAAGCATTGCCATTATGCGCTGGATTGGGCTGAGCCATAATTTCACCTTGATTTTCTAGGATAAAATATTTTGTATTCAACATATTGAGCACTTCTCGATTACCTTGAGAAATATGAAAATCGAATAAATCCTGAATACGTTGTGGCTTAGCGGCATGGTAACCGCCTAAAGACTTATGAAAATAAGATGCTCTTGACGAATTAAATGGATTGGCTGAAAAATCTATGACTCTAAAATGAGACTTATCCCTCAATATTTCGTTGTCTGCAGAGTTTGCCACGAAAGGTTTGGTCATTTGTCTTTTGTTTACAAAATCGTCCTCATTTACGTAGTTTGTATTTATCAAAACTAAATCTAAAACACATATCGCGCCTACGATAAGAATCGCAATGTTCTGTTTAAGTTTTTGCTTAAGACTTAACCAAAGAACGACTGCTACTACCAAACATATTCCTAACGACCTTATGACATCTGCCATAAAAACACCCTTTCTATCTTCTTTAAGCGCTCTAACAAATCGAGCACCATATTGTTGAGAAAAGTAAGCATCGCTTCCACCAGAAAAACTGAATCCATTTCCCAAAATCATGAATAATAGAAGTAAACCTCCAACTGAAATCAAACTCCATTTTAAAGCATGAAACTTGCGTTCATAACTTGTTTTATTAGTAAAGAAATACGTTAAGCCAACGAAAGCAAAAAGCGGAATGCACAATTCTATAATCACTTGAATAGAAGATACTGCTCTAAACTTATCATACAGAGGAACATAATCTATAAATAATTTGGTAAGAAATGAAAAATTATCGCCCCATGATAACAACAAAGCTAAAATCGAACCAGCAATAATCCATTGTTTAAATCTGGATTTTACCAAAAACAAAGCGATAACAAATAGAAAGATAACTCCTGCTCCTATATAAGCTGGAGCTGCTACAAAAGGTTGGTCACCCCAATATAGTGGAGCATTTTCAACAAAGCTTTTGGCCTGAGAAGGATTTGCTCCCATGCTTATTAGTTCTGCATAAGTTTCTGAGTTTTTATCTAATTTTTCTCTATTAGAGCCTCCTTTAAACCTAGGCACCAAAAGGTTGAAGGTTTCAGTAATGCCATAACTGTATTCTGTAATGTAATCATACTCCAAAGCAGAATTGCCTACTTTTTCTTTTCCATCTGGATTGATAGAGACCGTAGATTTTCCTCGCGTACTCAATTCTGAGTACTCTTTTGTAGCCATTAAATTTGTAGTATTTAAACTAAGCCCCATGACAGTAGCTAAAATTGCCACGCCAACACCTTTAAAATAGGCTGCTAGATGTTTTTGTTGTATGGCTTTTATAAGATAAACCAAGCCAATAACCACGCACAGTAATCCGAGATAATACGTCATTTGAAAATGGTTGGTAGCAATTTCGAATGCCATTCCAATGGACATTATTAAAAAGCCTTTAAAATAATTATGACGCAAACACATTAAGATACCGCCGAGCACAATAGGCATATAAGCGATTGCATGAGCTTTAGCATTATGTCCAACACCTAATATTATAATTAAATAGGTAGAAAATCCAAAGGCTAAAGCGCCTACAAAAGCTATAAGCGGCTTAACTTTTAAAAACAAAAATAAAATGTACAAACCAACAAAATACAAAAACAAATAATCCGCTGGTCTTGGCAAAAATCTAATAAGCCTGTCGATTTTTTTTATGTAATGATGGGGATAATTTGCACCTACTTGATAGGACGGCATACCTCCAAAAGCATTGTCAATCCAATAAGGTTGCTCTCCATGCGTATCTATAAAATCGATTTGATGTTGTGCCATGCCACGATACTGAACAATATCACTTTGGTATATGGTCTTATCTTGAAGTACAGGGTAAAAATATGCTATAGCAATAACTATGAAACCAATTATAAATAGGACATGTATTCCTATTTTTTTCCAATTTAGAAACATTTAGAAAATTTTGGTTGGAAATTTAATCAATTTCTTCAAAGTCTACATACTGACCAACTTTTTCTTTTGGAGCATTAAAAACTTTTTTGCGCTGTTTGTCTGTTGAAGAATAAGAATTTTCAGAATATGCCGTTTGCTGTTCTAATGCTTTCTCTTGAAGATATTTTATAAAATTGCTGAGCAAAAACGGAAATAACCATCTAAATAATAAGGTTAATAGCCATAAAGCAACAAAAGCATAAAGTATAAATTCAATGAAATTTGACATATCTAGTATTATGTAACAAAGTTAAATAATTGACTTCCTTTTTAATCTTAACGTCGTTATAAATAAAAATGGTATTGTCTTAACAGTATTATAAATAATTTTTAACTTAACCTCAACAAGATTCGTCCTGGACATTTAGTCAATTTGTTTCGTCTACAAAAAGTTTATATTTGTTTTAAAATTTATAAAAATGAAATGGTTCTTCTCCTTTATGTTGTTATGCTTATTTCCTTTGGGTTCCCTAGCACAATACACAGAGACTATAAATTCAAATAGACCTGGAGCTTCTTTTGGAGCCTTTAGTGTCGGGACAAACGTTATACAGCTTGAAGGTGGGATTGGGTTTGGAAATGATACGCATGACTTAAGGCAAACCGATACTGATTTAACTTTTTTTGACTATTCCATTAGATATGGTCTTTTTCTAGAAGAGCTTGAAGTTATTTTAGAAGGAAGGTTTTTATCTGCCAATCAATCCACAATTGTTGGAAATCTAGAAAACCAATCCAGAGCAACAAATTTTGAAACAAATACATTTGGCGTAAAATACCTTATCTACGACCCTTATAAAAACAGACAAGATGAAGGCCCAAATTTAACCAGTTACTTTGCCGATAAAAAATTGAAGTGGAGAGATTTGGTTCCAGCTGTTTCTGTGTACGCCGGTGCTAATTTATTATTTGGCGAAAATTCTTTTATGTTTGAAGACGAACCAAGTGTTTCGCCTAAATTGGCGATAAGTACTCAAAACAACTTCGACAGAACGGTTGTTGTCATAAATCTTATTGCAGATAAGTTTACAACTGATTTTCCTTCCTATTCTGGCATATTTACTGTTACTCACGCTTTAACCAGCAGATTTTCTGTCTTTGGAGAATATCAAGCCATCATCAGCGATATTTATAGTGATGATATCATGAGAACTGGTGGCGCTTACCTTTTTAGCAAAGATTTTCAGTTAGACGTTTTTGGTCTTATCAACTTTAAGGACACTCCTCAAAGGTGGCTATTTGGCTTAGGACTATCTTACCGATTTGATCAATTTCACAAGGATAGACCTTTGGAATCAAGCAATTAGCTTTAGAAGCTTTACAATAGATTTAAGTATACTCTGGCACTTTGCCGACCACAGTTTTATAAAAAGACTTTATTTCTAAAATGTCTTTATCATAATCGCCAGTGACGTGGTAAGGCTCTGAAATATTGACTGTTTTCTTAGAATAATCAAAAGAAACTAAAGTGAGTGGTACATCTGCATTTTGAGCAATATAATAGAATCCTGTCTTCCATGTAGTCACTTTTTTACGTGTTCCTTCTGGAGCTATGGCCAATCGAAATTCGTTTTTAGATTTAAACAATTCAGCGATTTGTTCAACTTTATTCATTTTTGAAGAACGGTCAATAGGCTCACCACCAACCCATTTAAAATACCATCCAAACGGAGAATCAAACAATTCTTTTTTGGCGACATAACTGATAGGAAACCCTAAAATTTTTCGTGTAAAAACGCCGATGTAAAAGTCATGCCAACTGGTATGGGGAGCAACAACCACTACTGTCTTTTTTACGTTGCTACTGAAATTTCCTTTTATTTTCCAACCCATTAGTTTGTGGAAAATAAATTTTGCTAAAAACATAAATCTATTTAAGGTGTTAAAACTAAATAAATTTAAAGGATTAAAAAGTAAAAAAACTTTCTTAGAAAATGAATAAAAAAAGGACTT
>JAUIFC010000228.1 GCA_030429455.1 Bacteroidia bacterium
CAAAGTAATTGAATATTAGAAGATTAAAAGCTACCGAAGGTTTAGTTCAACACGGTGTATAGTTAATGGCGAGGTTTGGGCTTAATCGAAAAGTCCGAATTATTTTGCTAATTTTACGATTGAAAAAAAAGGTTCGTGTACTTTTGGTCGCCACTAACTATACACCAAACGTTCTACGCAATAAAAGAAAAACGAACTCAAAACAAAAAGAATAAAATAACATGAAAATCTTATACTTATTATTGATAATTGTAACCTTTGTAAACTGTACAAATCAAGGGGATAATCAAAGCAATGAAATGAACGAAGAAAAAACTAATTTAGATACAATCAAATCACCAGTTCAAACTGAATTGGATGAAATATACTCTTTATTAAGTTATTCTATTGTATATAAATATTGGCAAGAAGACGATAGGAATGGTAGAGGATATAATGTAGGAGTCGTCTTAGTTGATGTCAATAAAGATGTTGTAGATTGGGATATTAATTTCGTAAATGTAATGGAAAATAGTACCCAACATGGAGAAATGCGAGTTATGTCTCGTCACTTAAATAAAGAGGGATTATATTCACTTAAAGGTTATACAACATATCCCACACTTGAACCTTGTGCTATGTGTGCAGGAATGATGACAATGACATCAGTTGAAAGAACTGTCAATGGTCAAGCTGATTATTATTTCTCAAAGGCATTGGAACGATTATCTATAGACACACGGGAATGTGGAGGCTATCCACCGTATCCGAGAACAGTTATTTCAGAAGTAACTCCATCATCTATCGCAAAACAATTAGATGATGCCTATCAAGACTATATCAAATCAGGTAACAAGGCGATAATTACAAAATTCTTGTCAACAGATATGGCAAAAGATATCTATAAGTCTGCCCTTGATATGTTTTTGAATTATCAATGTAAAAATCAGGAAAACATAAAAAAACTTGAATATGCACATCAATTTTATAATTCTCTTCCAAATTCAATTTGATATGATTGCCGAACACATAGACCTCATTTCAGGGATTATTGGAATAATCACGGCTATAATTGCTATTTACAAGTACATAAAAGAAAAGAGGAAAAATAAGGAATTAGAGGATGAGGTCCGTCATATTGCTTCAACAGGGGTTGCAATTGGCTACTATTACAATTTTGCTAAAGATATATTTCTGATTTTGAGATTAGCAAGACTTAAGGTAGAATTATATAAAAAAGACGGTAAAGAAATAGACCAAGTTAGAGAATTTAAAACTAAGGATGTCACGCTAAAAGTTATCATGCCTCGAAATTTAGAACAAGAATCAATAGATGAAGCTATTAATTATATGTATTCATACCCTAAAGCTGATATAGTTAGATTAGACAATCAAAGAAATATCGGTATAAACTACTCTTTATCTCAAAATGGAGAATTGGAAATTATCGACTTCCCTAAACCATTGAAAGCTGTCCGCATGCATCTTTTGAGTGAAGAAGAATTTAAAGAAATTATAAAGGAAGGAAAGTTTATTAATGATGATGACATATTCGATACTCCCGAATGGAAAAAAGCTGAATCGGATGAAATGGAAAACTTCAAAAGAGCAATCATTAAACTGATAAAGCGTGATGATTTTGGTGTTCCTTTAAGTAAAATTGATTTTGTACCAATTGAGCAAATGAAGAATAAAGCGCAGAACAATGTGCAAAACGGCAATACGCCCTAAGCGGGCGTACTGCGTTTGCACAAACCGTTGCCAGTAATTTGAAAAATGAATAGAACACTACAAATATTAATAACTTTTTTGATTTTCATTTCTTGTGATAATGATGATGTAAACGTACCAAGTTCAGAGAATGAAAATTCAACATTTATTTCAGCTGTTGATATTTCAAGTTATCCTGAAATATCAAATTCAAATCCTACGTTCTACGATTTAGAAGGAAATCAAAATAATTTATTGACCATACTTGAAGATAATGGAGTAAATACTGTAAGATTGAGACTTTGGGTTAATCCGAGTAATGAACACTCTGGATTTAATGAAGTGAAGCAGTTTTCTGAAACTTTAAAAACTAATGGCTTTAGAACCTGGCTAACGCTTCATTATTCAGATACATGGGCAGACCCATCTCAACAAGTTACTCCTGCACAATGGGAGGGTCTTGAATATACTCAATTAAAAGACAGTGTATATAATTATACCGAAAAAGTTATGACAGAGATACAACCTGATTATATACAGATAGGAAATGAAATAAATTCAGGGTTTCTTCATCCGTATGGTCATATTAGTAATAACTATCAGCAATTCAAGGAGCTAATGGATACCGCAATAAGTGCTGTACGAGTAAATGAATCTGATACTAAAATAATAATTCATTTTGCAGGGATTGAAGGCTCTAATTGGTTTTTTAACCAAGTGAGTTTTCTAGATTACGATATTATAGGCTTATCTTACTACCCAATTTGGCATGGTAAATCATTAAACACCCTTAAAACCACAATGCATGATTTGAGCAGTTCTTATAATAAAAATATCATTATTGCCGAAACAGCTTATCCTTTTACATTGGAATGGAATGATTGGACAAACAATATCGTTGGTTCCGAAAGCCAACTAATATTACCAGAGTACCCTGCGACCCTTGAAGGGCAACTTAATTTTGTAAAGAGTATAAAGGAAATTACACAAGAATTGGAAAAAGGAATAGGATTTTGTTATTGGGGAGCCGAATTAATTGCTTGGAAAGGAAATCAATCAACAGATGCTTCACCTTGGGAAAATCAAGCATTGTTTGACTTTGAAAATAATGCCTTACCTGCTCTGATAGAATTTAAAAATGATTAAAAACTACTGGCAACACTGTATAAGTGTAATGCGGGCGAAAGTGATAAAACCAAAATAAGTGAACATTAACAAACATATCAGCAAAGTATAGGCATTTTTACCCCGCACTACACTTATACTTTTCCGTTGTGTGCCATTTGAACAAACATTGTGCAAAGAACGAAAAACGGAATTGAATTTTGTAAATTGACGACCTAAAAAGAAACAAAACTAAATGGCTAAAAAAGCATTAAATAATAATTTTCATAACGCTTCAAAAGCAAAAGAGGACGAATTTTACACTCAACTTTCTGACATAGAAAGAGAACTAAAATATTATAAAAAGCATTTTAAGAATAAAGTTGTTTACTGCAATTGTGACGACCCAAGAGTTAGTAACTTCTTTCACTACTTTTCTTACAACTTTGAAAAATTAGGATTAAAAAAACTAATTGCAACTTGCTATAAAAATCAAAGTATGGATTTGTTTAGTCAAAACGACAAAGAACAAGCCATTTATTTAGAATATGATGGAGACAAAAACGGGAATTTTGAACCAGACCCAGAAGAAATTGGAATTAAAAATTTAAAAGGAAATGGCGATTTTAGAAGTGAAGAAAGTATAGAACTTTTAAAGCAAGCAGATATTGTTGTTACAAATCCGCCATTTTCATTGTTTCGTGAATATATCGCTCAACTAATTGAGTTTGACAAAAAATTCTTAATTATTGGAAGTCAAAATGCAATTACATACAAAGACGTTTTTCAGCATTTTAAAGAAAATAAAGTTTGGTTAGGTTATAAAAATGGAGATATGGCTTTCCAAGTTCCTGAACATTACGAACCAAGAGAAACAAGATATTGGGAAGATGACGAAGGACAAAAATGGCGAAGTTTAGGAAATATTTGTTGGTTTACTAATCTTAACATTTCAAAACGTGATGAAGAATTAATTCTTTACAAAACCTTTAACGAAGAAGAATATCCGAAATATGATGATTATGATGCAATAAATGTTGGTAAAGTCGCAGAAATACCAATGGATTTTAAAGGTAAAATGGGAGTTCCAATTACTTTTTTAGGCAAATACAATCCTGCACAATTTGAAATAATCGGACTTGACAGATATGTAGAAGATAATCCGAATTATGGCAGGAGATTTAAAGTAAATGGTAGAGAAACTTATGCAAGAATAGTCATTAAGAACAAGAAAATATGAACATAGAACTCAAAGAAATTTCTGTCCGCGAATTAACGAATGGTTATGAAGATAATGAAGAAGGTGGTGTAATTGGATTTGACGGAAAATTAGATATTCGTCCACCTTATCAAAGAGAATTTATTTATAAAGAAAAGCAAAGAGATGCAGTAATTGATACAATTTCAAAAGACTTTCCTTTAAATGTAATGTATTGGGCAGTTCGTGAAGATGGAAATTTTGAAGTTATAGATGGACAACAAAGAACTATATCTATTTGTCAATATGTAGAAGGCGATTTTGCTTTTAACAATAGATATTTTCACAACCTGCAAAAAGACGAAAAAGAGCAGATTTTAAACTATAAATTAATGGTTTATTTATGTACAGGTTCAGATAGCGAAAAATTAGAATGGTTTGAAACAATCAATATTGCTGGAGAAAAACTAACAGACCAAGAATTGAGAAATGCAGTTTATTCGGGTTCTTGGGTTTCTGACGCTAAAAGACATTTTAGTAAAAGTAATTGTCCTGCTTACGGTTTAGGAAGTGATTATTTAAAAGGTTCTGCAATTAGACAAGAATATTTAGAAACTACCATAAAATGGATTAGTAATAATGACATTAATGGTTATATGGCAAAAAACCAACACGAACCAAATTCAAATGAAATTTGGCTTTATTTTCAAGCAGTTATTAGTTGGGTAAAGATTGTTTTTCCAAAATATCGCAGAGAAATGAAAGGTATTGATTGGGGATTTTTGTACAACGAATATAAAAACGAGAAATTTGACTCAAAGAAACTTGAAATAGAAATTGCAGAATTAATGGAAGACGAAGATGTTGGAAGTAAAAAAGGAATTTATACATACGTTCTAACTCGAAAAGAAAAGCATTTAAACATTAGAGCATTTAGCCCAAATCAAAA
>JAUIFC010000229.1 GCA_030429455.1 Bacteroidia bacterium
AATCCGCACAGCCATCAAAAAGCCAGGCGCTGCCAGTTTCGTCTTTTTGCTGTCTGCGCTGTATATTTGAATCAGAAAGGAGAGGGCTGGTTAAAAAATCCCCCACTGCGTGTAGCCTAGGCCGTTGTGGGCAATAAAAAGAAACAAAATAAGAATGCGAGAAATAGCAATAATTGTAATACTAACAATCGGGATTTTTAGCAATAAACTAAATGCACAAATTGTAACAGATAGACCTGACCAAACTGAAAGTTCTTCAACTGTTCCAAAAGGAAGTCTACAATTGGAAAGCGGAATATTAATTGGATATGAAGGCGAAAATCAAGAAAGCAAACGACAATTATTATTGCCAACTAATTTATTCCGATATGGGATTGCAAATTGGATGGAATTAAGGATTTTAAATCAATTCGAGTTGCTCAAATTGGGAGAAAATCGTTTTGAAGGAATTGGCGATTTAGAAATAGGAACGAAAATACAAATAATTAAAGGCGAGAATAAAAATACAGAAGTGGCATTTTTGACACACTTGATTATACCAACAGGTCAGGACGGATTGACAAGCGAAAAATTTGGAAGCTCCAATAAATTAAGCATTTCACATGGAATAAATGAAAACATCGGTTTGGGATACAATTTAGGTTACAATTATTTCGGTGATGGAAAAGGAGATTTTACCTACTCAATAGCATTGGGAATAGGAATAAATAGTAAAGTTGGAATATATGTTGAACCCTATGGTGAAATAGCGAATATGAAAGAACATTTTGCAAATTTCGATACAGGGTTTACATATTTGGCTAATAAAAATTTGCAATTTGATTTTTCGTTTGGAACAGGAATAAATTGGACGATGAATTATATGTCGATTGGATGTAGTTGGTTAATTGAAAAAAAATAAATACTGCCCACAACAATGTATAAGCGACAATGCTCCCTAAACGGTCGCACTACGCTTATACTTACCGTTCGCTTCCACCAAAAAGAAAAAAAACAATCACAAAACGATAAATAATCATGAAAGAATTAAAAATGAAACAATCAGTTTTTACCTTTTTTATTCTCATTTGCTCAATTACTCCAAATCTATGTTGGGCGCAATTGAATTTGGCAGGTGCCTCTGCATCAATTGCCAATTTAAATGATAATACTTCTGAATTGAATACCAATTTTATTGGCGGAAATGCCTTTATTGAATTTCCTATTCAAACATTCTCTACCCGTGCTGAATATAGTTATTATGTTCCAACAAGTACGGATAAGGACAACCTACCAAAGATTGACCAAATGTCAATTATCCATCTTTACATTGGAAAGGTTTTGAGGCAAGGACAACGATTTCAGATTCCATTATATATCGGAGGTGGAAAATATGATTCGGAAGGTGATATTAATTTCGACAATTGGGACATAGGTGCAAAATTAGGTGCGAGATTATATGTTTCTCCAAGAGTTGCCGTATTTGCTGATTTTTCAGCACATTATGTCTTAGCAACTGACTTTACATATACAAATATTTTGGGAGTAGAAGAAACAGCCGATTTAAAACCAATAAGCACTCACCTTAATATAGGAGTGGCTATTTCATATTTAAAATCTGATTAAAATCATGAAGAACAAACTATTTATCCTTAGCCTTTTATTCCTTTTTCCATTCTCATTTCAAACTTTGACAGCTCAAAGTTCAATTGGAAAGGCAATAAATAATGCGATAGCAAGTAACTCTAAGTCTGGCGACTATTATGTAGCCAAAATTTCCGAAAAGAAAAACATTGAAGTAAATTCAGTAAAGAAATACTGTAAAAACAAATATGCAGTCAGGAACATCAAAACAAAAGAAAAACAAATGTTTGGTGAACTTAAAACTGTTGTCACCAGCTTTGAATTTCGGGATTTAAAAGCTCAAAGAGATGAAGTTATTGTAAGTTCAGAAAAGAACGAGCAAACAAAAAAAGATTCTTACGAAGCAGAAAGTAAGTCAGAGCCTTTGCAATATGATATTAATGATGAAGAATTTCGACCGTTACTCGATAAAATAATGATTGGAAAGTGGACAGGTCTCATTGGTTATTTATCAAGGACTGATTATGAATTAGAACTTAAGAAAGTAGGGAAAAAATATATAGGAAAATCAAAAACTGGAAGTGGGATACTTTTAGTAGAAGCATACTTCGATGAAAATCAGGATTTCATAGTTGAAGAAAGTAGGGATAAAGACCCAAATACGAGGGATTTAAAATGTGTGAAAAAATTAAAACTTGAGCTAAAGCTAAGGTTTGACAAAATGGATATTATTCTTAGAGGAAAAGTAGCTTCGACGGATTGTAGGTCACGAGGCGAAACAGTTCAAATCTCAAAAAAAGATAGCAAGGATAAACTAAAAGAATACATAGAGGAATCCTTAAATCATGTAAAAATAAAAGAAACTGAAATTGTAGATTTTGACGGAAATGGAGTTGTTGATTTACTTGAACCAACCTGCGTTAATGTAAAATTAAGCAATTTAACTCCTTTTAAATATGATGACGTAGTTATGACTGCTTACGGAGTCAATAAAGACAAAGAGTTTTTATTGATGAGAGATGTTACGACTCTAAATAAGTATATCGAAGGGTTTAAAGGTTTTACGTCAACTGTTTGGGATGAAGTAAATGGTGATAATTTGAAGATAGTCTATAAAATGGGGCATAAAGATTTATCAGTTCAATTTGGCGAAAGTCAGATTCCTTTAAGCAATAAAAAATTCACCAATTTACAATCTCGAACTGGTTTTAAAAGGTCTGATTTCTTTGGATATTGGACTGCTGGCTCTGGAAACAATGTTCACCTTTTAAATTTCCAAGAAAATGGAAGATTTGAATACTCCTACAATGGAAAGAAATTAAAATACGGAAAGTGGGTCTTTTATTCAGGATATACTTGTAGCAGTAAAGAAGTTTTTGACAAAATCATATTTTACGATATGACTAACATAACCTTAGAAAGTGTTTTTTTAGAAAACTTTGACCAAGAAAACTATTCACTAAATCCTAAAAAATCTTCCCCAGGTGAGACATTTGAAATATCAATTGATATGTTGATAGGAGGTTTCAAGTGGTATAACTTTTTAAAAGTTGAGGAAACCGTACCTAATAATGAATTGATTGATGAGTTGGACAGATTTATTACAGGTAAGTGGCAAACCTCTAACGGGTTTACGAAATTTAATTTTGAAGAAAATCACAGAGCTGTTCAACATAATCCAGTAAATCAATCCGATGAAGGGTATTGGTATTGGTCTTATAAAGAAAGCGACAACTCTATTACTTGTTATCTTTGGGTTGTTTTGGGTAGAGTTTATGGAAGAGAAAAGTACGAGCTAATATTAAATAAGAGTGATAGAAAAACAGCAACTTTAAGGCGGATTTCTGGTAAGGATGAAGGTAACACAATGACAATTTATAAAGATGACAGTATTGTTGTGCCTGAAGATGTAATGGGTTTAAGACCAGATGAAATGCTTTATGCAACACTTCTCGGTACGGCAATAGAAGAAGGTTTAAATGGTGGGGAAACAACTGACATTTTCGACAATATGGACATCCGAAAAATTAATGATAATGTTTACACTCGTGCTCTAAGTCTGATAAGAAAATTAAACAATTAAAGAAGAAAAAAGAAGGCGAGAAGCGAACAAAGCATACCCGTCAAGCTGCCCTATGCGGGCAGCCTGCGGGTATGCGGGACGTTATATGCCAAAAGAAAAAAATAAAACAAAGAGAAACTGGATGAAAGAAACAATTTACATACTGTTCATGACAATAAGTTTGATTGGCTTACAAAGCTGTAATACTGATAACAAATATCAGCCAATGGAACTAATTGGTAAAATTGGAAAATTCAATGCAAAAATTTTATTGAACAGCAATGGAGATAAGTATAGAGGAAGTTTTGTATATACAGATTTGGAAAAGCCAGAAATCAAATTAGAAGGGGTAAAAGAGGGTGAAATATTAATTCTTCGAGAATTTAACGAAAATAATGACCTTAAAGGAATATTTGAAGGCAACTTTAAAAATGGTGATTATGAAGGATACTGGAGAAGCCCCGAAAATGGAGAAAAAGTATCATTCAGTTTTTCAACCAATGAATCCACTCCCGAACCTAAAAGAGAAATCGAATCAAATCCGAATCAACGAAATTTAGCATCACTAAATCCTAAAGAATTAATCAAAACCCATTTTAGTCCTTTTAAATTTGGTGATTCCAAAAGTGCATTTTACAGAAAAGAAAATGAAACTTTTGAAGTAAATTTTGAGAAAATTGAAAAATACAAAGTCGGTAATAATGAATATGCCTTAGTATTTTTCAGCAGTTATGAATTTGATGAAAATTATGGAAGAAACGAATCGCATGCCGCATCTGGAATAATAAGCATAGCAAAATATAGAGAAAAAAGCGGAAAATGGGAATTGATAAAATTTAAAGATGAATGTGAGTGCGGATATGGAGATTGGGGAAATGTAAACCTTCCAAAATTAAAAAAGTACGGGGATTACCATTTTCTCATAAGCGAAAGCGGTTCTTTACATCAAGGATTTTATCAATCTTATTTTAGCATCTGCAATACGGATGATTTTAACGCATCGGCAAAATTAGTTACCTCAGCTTCAAATTCAGGTGCTTTACCCGAGAACGGAGAAGAGTTAGAATATGATAGCGAAATTAGCTTTGAAAATAAAGACAGGCAATTGTTGATGAAGGTAAGATATAATGGAAATGATTATGATTACTCTACAAAAAAAGCAATCGATATGAATAAGACAGATGTTTACTATTTTGACAAAAAGAAACTAAAATTTAAAAAATGAAAGAATTCGGCATATAACAATGCATACCTGCCCATAGCCAGCAAAAGCTGGCTACGTCAGGTAT
>JAUIFC010000026.1 GCA_030429455.1 Bacteroidia bacterium
TTGCCATTCGACTTTTGTTTTTTTGGCAATGTTGAAACCAGTATACGAGTTGGAAGTAATGGTGTAATTAGCTTTCAAAATCCTTCTGGTTTTAATAACTGGACCTTAACAGGTTCAAATCCAATTCCAGATAATATAGGAGCAATGCAAGATGCAAACATTATGGTTAATCATGATATTGATCCGAGTGTATTATCTTCCAATCCCGAAATTGCTTGGGAAATTATAGGTCAGGCACCATGTAGAACTTTTGTTGTTAGTTTTTCATCTGTTGCCTTTTTTAGCTGTAACACTCAGAATTCAACATTTCAAATGGTTCTTTATGAAACGACCAATGCCATTGAAATTTATGTTGAAAATAAACCTAACAACTGTTCATGGAATAATGATTTAGCAGTCATTGGCATCCAAAATAATGCGGCATCAGTCGGTTTTGCACCGCCAGGAAGAAATTTAAGTTCTTGGTCCGCAAATCAGGAAGCATGGCGATTTACGCCAAACGGCACGCCAAATGTTTCGTTCTCATGGTTCGACCCAAGTGGGAATTTTATTTCCAGTACGCCTACGATTACGGTTCCTGTAAATGGAGATGAAACATATTCAGTTGAAGCCGTTTATTCAAACTGTAATGGTGATCAAGTTGTCGTTCAAGATGATGCTATTATTGACGTAAATCCAGCATTTGATTTGGATTTGACTGCCACAGCAGATGCCATTTGCGAAGGACAAACCACAACAATTGATGCCAATGTTACAATTTCGCCTGATGCTAATTTTACTGATAGCGATTTAATCTATAATTGGTTTTTAGATGGTAATCCTCTGAGTGACACTACTTCATCTATTACTACGGGTACACCAGGAACATACTCCGTGGAAGTTATTGGTGGTCCATGTACCAAAACGTTATTTTTTGTTTGCGAATCTATCGATACACCAGAAATCACGGTTCCGCCTATTAGTTTATCTCAATGCGGTGATTTTAGTCGAGCTCAAACTTTTGATTTAACAATTTATGATGGAATAGCCCTAGGTGTTACACCAACTGATGCCATTATAACATATCACACGCTTGAAACTGATGCCTTTAATGGTATTAACTCCATTACAGATCCTGCAAACTATTTGCCATCTAACATTTCAGAATCGATTTGGATAAGAGCAGAAAGTACTGAAAGTGATGGATGCTGGGACGTTATAAGCTTCGACATCACTATTAATGATGTTGAAATTTTTGTGCCAGATGATATTACTACCTGTGAACCAACAGGTAATACAGGTGTTTCAACTTTTGACCTTACTTTACAAAATGCAACTGTTTTTGGTGCTAATCAAGACTCTACAACGCATAGTTTAAGCTATCATATTGACCCTGTAGAAGCCGATCAAGGAACTAATCCAATTGCCACACCAAATGCATACAATAACACATCTAATCCGCAAACAATTTATGCTAGGGTACAAAACAATAATGATCCTGACAATTGTTATGAAGTAACCAGTTTTGTAATTAGCATCACGGAAGAACCTGTCATTATACAAACACCAACTTTAGCCCAATGTGGAGACTTTTCATTGACGCAGTCTTTCGACTTAACGCTTAACGATGCAGTTGCTTTTGGAATTCTTAATGCTACAGAGGTAAGTTTAACCTATTTTAATTCTCAAACCGATGCGGACACACCTATAAATAATATAATTGATCCAACTAACTATACGCCTTCATCGGACTCAGAAGTCATTTGGGTTAGAGCTGAAAACATTAACGATTCTGAATGCTACACCTTAGCAAGTTTCACTATTCAATTGAA
Source organism: Bacteroidia bacterium (assembly GCA_030429455.1). Lineage (GTDB taxonomy): Bacteria > Bacteroidota > Bacteroidia > Flavobacteriales > Flavobacteriaceae > Psychroflexus. The sequence continues at coordinate 1,812 of JAUIFC010000026.1, forward strand.
TGATGTCGAAGCCATCCAACCCGGTAATTTATCGGTCTGTACACAAACGGGGAATACAGGGCAAAGCTTGTTTGATTTAACGGTTCAAGATGTCATTATATTTGGACCAAACCAAGATGCTTCCACACACACGCTTACCTATCACAATTCTGATGTCGATGCTGGTAATGATGCCAACGCCATTGCAGACCCTGCCAATTACACCAGTCTTAACGCTAACGACCTGATTTGGGTACGAGTAGAAAATAATAACGACCCCACATGTTTTGCCATTACAAGTTTTAGCTTAATTGTCGTCGAACAACCAGAAGTAACCGTATTACCATTAAATTTATCCCAATGTGGTGATTTTAGTGGAACAGAAACTTTTGATTTGACTGTAAACGATGCTGTTGTCATGGGCGTGCCTGATGTTGCTGGAACTGTAATCAGTTACCACACCTCGCCTACAGATGCCGACTTAAACAGCAATGCCATCGCAGACCCTGCCAATTATCTGCCAAGCATGAATCCCGAGCCGATTTATATTCGTTTGGAAAATGCTAACGACAGCTCTTGCTTTGTGACCACCTCCTTTGAAGTTCAAGTTTTTAATTCTGAAGCCAATACACCTAACGATATTACAGTTTGTGCACAAACAGGCAATACGGGACAAACTATATTCGATTTAACCGTACAAAACGGATTTGTATTTGGAACGAACCAAAATGACACCACGCATACCCTCACCTATCACACCTCTGATGTTGATGCTATTGCAGATGCCAACGCCATTGCCAATCCTTCGAACTATCTAGGCACTTCTGGCCCAATTTGGGTGCGTGTTGAAAACAATGATGACCCTTCTTGCTTTGCCATCACTACCTTCGATTTAATTATTGTGGAACAACCTGAGGCTGTTGTTCCTGCTGTTAACTTATCCCAATGTGGAGACTTTACAGGCACACAACCCTTCGATATTACAACCAATAACATAACCTCTCTTGGTGTTCCAGATGCTGCTGGAACCAACATTAGTTACCATGTTTTACCTTCGGATGCCGCAGGAAACGTAAACGCGATTGCTAATCCAACGGCCTATTTGCCTACGGCTAATCCTGAACCAATTTACATCCGTTTGGAAAATGCCTCAGACCCATCTTGTTTTATTCTCGAAAGTTTTACGGTAGGCAGTTTTGATGTCGAAGCGATTCAGCCGCCAAACTTAGAAAGCTGTGATGATGGCAGTGGAAGTGGCACAGCAGCATTTAACTTGACCAGTATTGCCAACGATGCGTTCGGTCCTAACCAAACGATTACAACACATACTTTAACGTATCATGAAAGTATTGGCGATGCAAATGCTGGCATCAATTCGATTGCAAATCCGTCGGCGTACACAAATGCTTTCAGTCCCCAAACCATCTGGATCCGTATTGAGAATCAATTAAATCCGTTGTGTTTTGCGGTAACGAGTTTTCAGATTGAAGTTTCCAATTCCGACCCTATCAACTTAAACATCGATCCACTTGTGGCTTGCGATGATGATAATGACGGCTTTTTCAACCTGTTTGATTTAACCTCTGTCGATGCCATCATCAGCCTTGGCAATCCCTCTATTGTGCTGTCGTACCACCTGACTTTGGCCGATGCAGAAAACAATGTTGGTGCTTTGGCTTCGCCGTATGCCAATGTGGTGGAAGACCAACAAGAAGTTTTCTTTAGAGCAGTGGACATCACTAACGGTTGTGAGCAGTTTGGCAGTTTCCTTATTCAGGTGGTGCCGAGCCCGTTACTAACACCTATCGAAGAACCACTTGTCGCTTGTGACGACGATTTTGATGGCATTCTCGTGTTTGATTTAACTCAAATCGAAGCCACCGCCCTTGGCAGTTTAGACCCTACAGATTTGAGCATCACTTATCATTTATCCCTCGCTGGAGCGCAAAACGATACCGATGTGGTGCCAATTCCAACGGCATTTACCAACACCACTACTCCACAAAGTATTTGGATCAAAGTGGTTGATACCAACTCGGCTAACTTGTGTTTTGACATCGAAGAATTCCAGATCATTGTAGAAAGTTTGCCATCTATTGTCAATCCTGAACCGCTTGCTGTGTGTGACGATGAAGAAAGTGGCGATTTAAGTGATGAAATTTCAACCTTTGATTTAAATGATAAAATCGATGAAATCACTCAAGGCGATAACGAACTCGAGGTCTTATTTTTTGAAACTGAAACAGATTTAGCCAACAACAACCCTATCAACCCAATAGACAGTTATGTAAACACGTCGAATCCACAAACTCTTGAAGTTTTGGTGACCGATAGCGAAAATGGCTGTAGCATCCGTACCACGCTTAGCCTTGTGGTCGATCCTGTACCAAGCATGGCGCCAGTACTGGATCCGATAGAAATCTGTGACCCAGATAACGATGGCTTTGCAGAATTCGATCTAGATGCTCTTGTGATCGATATCCTAAACAATGAGCCAGAAGTGAGCATTAGCTTTCACCTTACTGAAGCAGATGCAGAACTTGGCGTTAATCCTATAGACACTTCTGTCCCTTTTGGTACCACCAACAACGATACTCAAACCATTTATGTGCGTGCTACCAATACAGGGCCTAATGGCGATGATGGCACAGGCTGTTACGATACCAGAGCCTTAGACCTAATTGTTGTGCCTAGTCCAGAGATTGCAAATCTGTTAGACCTTTCCATCTGTGATGACGAGTCAGCCAATGGCTTTGCCAGTTTCGACTTAACGGTAAATGATGCTGAAGCCTTTGGCAATCAAGACCCAACGGATTTGGTCATCACTTATCACGAAACACAACTGGATGCCGAGCAAGGCACTGATCCGATTGCTGTACCGACCAACTATACCAACATCACTAATCCACAGATTATTTATGTGCGAATTTTCAATACGCTTACCGAATGTATAGACGTGTTTGACAGCATTGACGATCCTAACAATACTTTTAGCCTAACGGTAGAAATTCTTCCTGAACTGTTTACGCCTTCGATTCTTGAAGTGTGTGACGACGATTACAACCAGTCGCCGTTCCCTCAAGCCGCGTTTGACCTGACGGTAAAAGAAACTGAAATTGTAGGACAACCTGTCGTGCCTTCAAACTTTAGCTTTAGCTATTTTGAAAGTCAAACCGATTTAGACAACGACAATCCTATTGCAGACCCCACAAATTTTGTCAACACCGCTCAACCACAAACCATTTTTATCAAAGTGGAAGACACGGATACCGAAAATGGATGTTTCAGCACCACACAATTAACGATAAATGTGTTGCCACTACCAAGTCCAAGTACTACAGATCAGGATGTACTCCGACTTATTGGCTGCGATGATGATAATGATGGTGTGGCTGTATTGCCGTTTGACTTGAGCTTTAGTGGAAACTTTATTGAAGGTTCCGAAAATGTAACCATCAGTTATTACCTGAACGAAAGTGGAGCTATAAACCAAGATCCTACAGATCTGATTGCTGACCCAACGGCTTACATCAACGATCCTGCTTTAAACGAAATTGATGATAATGGCCTGCCCACCAATGTACAAATCATCTATGCGCGGGTCGACAATGCCGTGGCAGGTAACTTCTGCTTTGTCGTTGTACCTTTTGAACTGGTCGTTTTATCTAATCCTGAACTGAATCCTGAAGGCGATCCATTTGCTTACACTTTGTGTGCAGACGACGAGACGGATCCTAATGTGGCAACGATTTTCTCTATAGAAGATATGACCAATAACCTTTGGGATCTTACTGATGGTTCTAGTGATGTGACTATTCCTCTGCTAGATCCTAACAGCACTCCAGCGCAGAGCATTGATGATTTTCAAATCTCTTACCATACCACAGAGCAAGATGCTGAAAATGGTGTAAATGGCATTTCTCCGGGGTATTTGGCCAGTAACGGCGAAATTTTATTTATCCGTGTGACCAATATCGACTCCGATTGTTTTAATACCAATGCTATTGGTCAAGTGCAAATCGTTTTACAACCTAGACCGGCTATTGCAGAGGACAATCCTGAAGCGCTTGTGGTCTGTGCAGACGATTTTGCTACGGGCATTGCAACAGTGGACCTCACTCTATACGATGCCTTGATTAATCCTGGTTTGCCAGCGGATACGCAAGTGATTTATTACGAAGGACAAACGAATTTCGACAACGGCATTGCTATCGCAGATCCTGTAAACTACATCACGATACAAACCCCACAGGTCATCATCGCCGAAGTGGTGAATACGTTGACAGGTTGTGAGTCCAGCAGAACGTTGAGCTTTGACATTATTGTCAATCCACTTGTTGGAGACATCAGCAGTTTTGATGGTCTGGCTATTTGTATAGATGGTTCTGGAAATGCTACCGATACTATCGTTATCGATACATTCCTCTCTGATGAAAACTACAGCTTTAGCTGGTTCTTGGATGGTGTACAACTGCCAGATAGCTCATCAAGCATCGTCGCAGATGCTGCTGGATTGTACAGCGTTACAGTTACCAATCTGTTGACAGGTTGTGAGTCGCCAGAAACGTTTGCAGAAATTGTACCTAACATCGCGCCTAGCTTTACAGCAACAGTCTCTACGCCTGCCTTTAGCGTTACAAATGTTATTCTTGTGGATAATATTCAGGGCATTGGTACGGTAGAAATCCGATTGGACAATCAAGCATGGATAAACGTGACGGGATTGACCAACTACAGCTTTACAAATGTGACTCCGGGGATGCATACCGTATTTATAAGAGATAGCAGTTTGTGCCAAGGTATTCCTCAAACCTTGATGGTCATTGATTATCCGCCGTTCTTTACACCAAATGGGGATGGTTTTAACGATACGTGGAACATCGATGCTTTAGCCAATGATATAGAGGCGACCATTTTTATCTTCGATCGCTATGGAAAACTGCTTAAACAACTCGATCCAGGTACTTCCGGATGGGATGGTACATTTAATGGAAAACCTATGCCAAGCCAAGATTACTGGTTTAGAGTCGACTTTATCGAACCTCTAACTCAACTTAAAAGAGAGTTTAAAGAGCATTTTACGTTGAAGAGGTAGAAAGTGAATTTAGAGGTTATGAGGTTATGGGTTATGGGTTATGGGGTTATAGCATTGAGTTTAATGGAATGTAGCTGAATTAGATTTTGTAAAATACATAAAATTGACATTTTACACTCTGTTAAGAACAATTCCATTAAATAAAACCTATTTTTAGACCAAACTTTATTAATGAAGATTGCAATTGTATGTTATCCCACTTTTGGAGGAAGTGGAGTAGTAGCGACGGAGTTAGGAATGGGATTATCTCAATTAGGACACGAAGTTCATTTTATAACTTATAAACAACCCGTTAGACTTCAATATTTATCCTCAAATATTAAATATCATGAGGTGTCTGTACCAGAATATCCATTATTTCATTATCAACCTTATGAACTTGCCTTGTCCACAAAATTGGTCAATACCATCAAAAAATATGACATAGATTTGCTTCATGTACATTATGCAATACCACATGCTTATGCAGGTTACATGGCCAAACAGATGTTGAAAGAAAGTGGTTATGATATTCCAATGATGACCACGCTTCATGGCACAGACATAACACTTGTAGGAAACCACAGTTTCTATAAAGTAGCGGTAAATTTTAGCATAAACAAAAGTGATATTGTTACATCTGTATCTCAAAGTTTAAAAGATGATACATTAAAGTATTTTGACATTAAAAGAGATATTAAAGTTGTTCCCAATTTCATCAACTTTGAAATGTTGAATTTTTATAAAGACGATTGTAGAAGGTACATGATGGCCGATGATGATGAGTTTATTATTACGCATGTGAGTAATTTAAGACCGGTAAAAAGAGTAAATGATGTTGTCGAAGTTTTTGCAAAAATTTTGAAGCATAAAAAAGCAAAATTAATAATCATTGGTGATGGACCTGAAAGAGATAATGCCGTAAACCAAGCTATCAAACTTGGAGTAAGAGAAAAAGTGATATTTATGGGGCAAAGTAATGATATAGAAAGAATTTTATGTTTTTCGGATATATTTTTACTTCCGTCGGAAAATGAAAGTTTTGGGTTGGCTGCGTTAGAAGCTATGGCACATGGTGTACCCGTTATATCTACAAATACTGGTGGTTTGCCAGAAGTAAATATTCATGGAAAATCGGGATATACAAGCAATGTTGGAGATACCGATGACATGGCTAAAAATGTATTGGCAATAATTGAAAATCCTGAAACCCATGAGTCCTTCAGAAAAAATGCAAGAAATATTTCAGAAAAGTTTGATATTAAATACATTATTAAACTTTATGAAGATTTATATGAAAGCATGCTTATAAATTCTAAAATTTAAAAATAATTAATTTGGCAAATATTGAGTTTTCCTGGATAACATTTATATGGCAGATGTTTATTCTTTTAAGTATAGGCCTTTGGATTTATACGTTAAAACACATTAGAAGGCATGATTTTAAAAACAATAAAAAAATGATTTGGATTTTGATTGTTATCTTTTTGCCCACCATTGGAGCACTGATATATTTCACTTTTGGTAAAAAACAAATAATTGAGTAAAATTTATATTCTTCTCAAAAATCTTTTATTACTTATAATTCATTACAACATGAAAACAAACTTAAACGCTAATCTACTTATTACTTCTTTAATATATCTATTTACATGTAGTTGTATTTCTTCAGAAGATAAAGAGCAAACAACACAATCCAACATAGCTGTTACAAAAATTATTAAAACTAAAGATGGGTTTCAACTCCTTTTAAATGACGAACCTTTCTATATTCAAGGTGCTGGATTGGGTGATGGCAGCATTAAAGACTTAGCCGCCCATGGTGCAAATGCGTTAAGAACTTGGAGCACAGATAATGGTAAAAATATTTTGGATGAAGCTCATAAAAATGGATTAAAAGTCATGATGGGAATTTGGGTTGGTCTTGAAAGACATGGTTTTGATTATAATGATGAAAATGCTGTAAACCAACAATTTGAAAGAATTAAAAAAGCTGTTCTTGAGTTAAAGGACCATCCTGCGTTATTATTATGGGGTATTGGAAACGAAATAAATCATCAATCAACTAACCCTAAGGTTTGGGATGCTGTTAACGATATCTCCAAGATGATTCACGATGTAGATCCTAATCATCTAACTACGACATGTTTAGCTGGTATCGATAAAAAGAATATAGAATTATTAGCCAAAAGAGCTTCGGATTTAGACTTTATAAGCACACAACTTTATGCGGGAATTGAAGTTTTACCAAGGTTGGTCAAAGAATCTGGATATACAGGACCATTATTGGTCACGGAATGGGGCGCAACAGGGTATTGGGAAGTGGCAAAAACCTCTTGGGATGCACCTGTGGAAAACAATAGCTCTGTAAAAGCAGATTTTTATTTAAGTCGTTACAAAAAATCTATAGCTTCTCAAAAACAGCAAGTTATAGGTTCCTTTGTGTTTTTATGGGGACAAAAACAAGAGCGAACACCAACATGGTTTGGAATGTTTATGCCAGATGGAAACTATACAGAATCTGTCGATGTCATGCACTACATTTGGAAAGGTGAGTGGCCTTCCAATAGGTCTCCAAGATTAAATAGTTTTACTTTGGATGCTAAAAATGCTTATCAAAATGTAACATTAAAAAAGGGACAAATGTATTCGGCAAACGTTGATGTCAAAGATCCTGATAGTGATGAATTGACATATATATGGGAAATTATGGAAGAAAGTATGTCTAATAAGACAGGTGGCGATAGAGAATATATTCCGGATACATTAAATGATTTGTTCATCAGTTCTTCAAATGAAAATGCAGAATTTAAAGCGCCTTCAAAATCTGGTGCTTATCGACTTTTTATTTCAGTGAAAGATGGAAATAAACATACAGCGCATGCTAATATTCCGTTTTTTGTAGAGTAAATATTTCAGGCATTATATTAGTCCTTATCCAATGATTTTAACGAAATGGTTTCGGCTCTAAATTTATTTTTGCCAAAGTCAAGAGTGCGAATGGGGAAAGGAATATTGATGTCATTTTCATTGTAAGCTTTCTTAATAGCTTTAATAGCAAGGTGTTTAGCAATCATTTCGTCTTTGGCATTTAGCTCTTTAATCCAAAACCTGACTTCATAGTTAATAGAGCTACTGCCAAATTCTTTATAAAAAAATTCTATTTTTTCATTTTTTTCTTGTGGAACAACATCTTGAATCGCTTGGATGGTGATTTTCTCAACAAATTCCAAATCACTTTCGTATCCAACACCACATTCCAAAATAGCTATGCTACGTGGATCGGTACTTAGATTCTTGAAAGGATTTTCCAAGATTTTGTTATTTGGAATGCATACAAGATTTTGATCAACCGTTTTTAAAGTCACATTTCTTAAATTGATGTCTATAACAAAACCTTCGTATTCATTTGTTCGGATCCAATCACCCATCTCAATTTTTGGCATCACACTAATGGCAACACCAGAAAAAGTATTACTCAAGGTGCCTTGAAGCGCCAAACCAACAGCAATACCTACTACACCAGCTGTACCCAATATCGAGGCTAAAGCCGTACTGAGATCCAGTGCGCTAAGTGCAATAAAAAAGCCTAGCAAAACCATAACATATTTGTAGATTCTTACTGCGACTACTCTTATGGAATCCCACGCATTGGCTTTAGAAAGAATTTTGTTTATTAGTCTTGCAGATAGATTGGCAAACAGAATGAATAGTAAAAATATGACTATAGCTAATGCAAAATTGGGCAGATGAAATATTAATTCATCTACCCAATTGTCTAACTTATCTGTTAGTTTATCTAATGTATTTTTAGAATTTTCAATAATGTCTTCTTCCTTAGGTTGAAAATAAGTCATTTACATTTATTTTAATTTTTTGGTCCATACTTCAAGCATCCAGCTTGTTTTCTCAAGTTCGGCAATATAAGTTCCAATAAAATCTAGTGTTCCTTCATCTTCTCCTAGATCTGCTGCTTTAGAAACAGTGCGAAGCTGATTCAAAATTTTACCATGATCGCTCAATAAAATATCAATCATTTTTCTGTCATTCAAGTTGTTATCAGATTCACTGATGTTTGTCATTTTTAGGTATTCTGAAAGATTGCTTACTGGTTTATGCCTTAAAGTTAATATTCTTTCCGCAATTTCGTCAATTTTTAATTTTGCATCATCGTACATTTCTTCAAATTTGGCATGAAGATCAAAAAAATTAATGCCTTCAACATTCCAATGAAAGTTTCTCAATTTTTGATAATACAAGTGATAGTCAGCAAGTAGGATGTTTAATTGTTCTACTGTTTTTTCTGTTTTTTCGGGATTTAGATTTAAATAGCTCATGGTATTTTATTTATTATTATTTTGTACAAAGTTACTTGTGTTATGGTTCACTTAAGTCTATTTCTCATTCCAAATATCTATTTTAAATAGATGCATTCTATTGTTATCTCAATAATAATAATTAAAATAAATCATAAAGTACATACAGCTTGTAACATGTTGTGAAGTACAACGTATTTTAGTCAACTTAAAAAATTTACTGATGAAACAAACACTATTCTTATTTCTTATTTCTATTTCAACTTTTGCACAAAACATTACTGGTATTGCTACTTATCAAAGCAAAACAAACATCGATTTTAATTTTGAAAGTAAACAAATTCCTCCTGAAATGATGAAACAGATTCAGGCCAAAATGAAAAAAAGTTTTGAAAAAACCTTTACGCTAGCCTTTAATCAAAACGAATCTTTATTTGAAGAAGAAGAGCAGTTAGAAACACCTGGAATGTCATCGGGCAATATCAAAATGGTAACGGCAGGTAGTTTTAAGTCTGGGAAAGTTTATAAGAATATCGAAAAAGAATCCTATAAAAAAGAAAGTGACATCTCTGGAAAGGCATTTTTAATTGAAGACAAGTTGGAACCTCTAGAATGGGAATTGACAGATGAAAGCAAGCAAATTGGACAATATATTGTCTTTAAAGCTGTTGCGGTCCAAAAAATTGATACTTCCGTTGCGCCTAGATTTTTGAAAAGGAAATTCATGGAAAAGAAAAAGGATAAAAACGATACCATTACTTCACCATTAGACGAATTTTCTATGCCTAAAGAACGTAAAATCACGGCTTGGTACACTCCCCAAATTCCAATTAAAACTGGTCCTGCAGACTACTGGGGTTTACCAGGTTTAATTTTAGAAATTCAGGATGGAAAGACGACAATCTTATGTTCTAAAATCGTAATCAACCCCAAAGAAGCAATTGATATTAAAGCACCTAAAAAGGGTAAACCTGTTTCGAGAAAAGAATTTGCTGAAATCATGAATAAAAAAACGGAGGAAACCATGGAAATGTATAAGAATAAAGGTGGGAAAGATGGTTTTAAAATTATGATAAAGAATTAGATGAAATCTACTTTTACCTTAAGTTTTACCATTTGTTTTCTTCTTTTTTCGACTCTTTCAACTGGTCAAAACATAAAATTGATTGGTCAAGTGGTGGATAGCGTCGGCAAGCCTTTGGCAATGGCAAGTGTGATTGCGAAACAGAAATTAGATAATAAAGCGGTTACATTTAGCATCACTAACGACGATGGTCTTTTTCAATTAAAATTGCCTAAAGAGGATACTTTTATAATCGAAATTTCATTTTTAGGATTAGAAACTTTGAGAAAAGAAATATCGACAATCAATCGAGAAGATGATATCCAAGACCTTTATATTTTAAAGGATAAACCCAATGCCCTTGAAGGTGTAGAATTGGTTTATGAAATGCCTGTAAGCATAAAAGGAGACACTATAGTTTACAATGCAGATTCGTTTAACAGAGGTAACGAAAGGAAGCTGAAAGATGTAATTAAAAACATGCCAGGACTTGATATCAATGAAAATGGCGAAATAGAAGTAGAAGGGAAGGCCATTCAAAAAGTAATGGTTGAAGGTGATGACTTTTTTGATGGCGATTCTAAACTCGCTGCAGAAAATATTCCTTCAGATGCTGTGGACAAAGTAGAAGTGCTGCGAAATTACAATGAAGTTTCTCAACTAAAAGGCTTAGGAAATGACCAAGACAACTCTGCCATTAACATCCGATTGAAAAAAGGCAAGAAGAAATTTTGGTTTGGTGAAGTCAATTCTTCTGTTGGTTCTGGTGGAGATGAATTACGCTATCTGGCGAATCCTAAACTCTTTTACTACAGTCCTGATTACAGTGTAAACATAATAAGCAACTTTAACAATACCGGACAATCGCCTATAACTTTTCAAGACTATTTTAATTTTACCGGTGGATTTAGGAATCTGAATGCTAAAAGCGGGACGCAATTTAATATATCAGATAGTGGTTTAGGTTTTCTGCTAAAACCAAATAATCAAGCTAGTCTGGCTGAAAATGAATTTATAGCGTCCAATTTTTCATACAAATACAACAAGAAATTGAATTTTAGTGGTTTTGGGATATTTTCTGGAAACCGAACAGGTTATGATAGTCAAACCACTAGAAATTATATTGTTACCGAAGAAATTGAAAATATTACAACCGATACCGATCAACAAAATAATTTAGGTATTATAAAATTGAGTACGTTGTATAAGCCTAATGCCAATTTTCAGCTGGACTATGATGGTTTTTTAAACATGTCCACACAAAGTGAAAACACAACGCGACTTTCTCAATTTTCGGATGTAAATAACAACATCACCGAAGTGAAAGACAATGATCCGATTTCCGTCAATCAAAATTTGAATGCTTACTATACACTAAGCGAAAAAAATATTTTCTCTGGTCAAATCCAGCATCAATACAAGGACGAAGACCCGTTTTATAATGCTGTTTTGGATGAATTGCCTTTTGATGATATCATCGGAACAGACATGAATCAATCTGTCTTTAACATGAATCAAAATAGACGAATTAAAACCAATAAAATGGATGCTTTACTTGATTATTATCGGGTATTGAATAAAAAGAGTAACTTAAATTTTAGCACTGGAATAACCTATAGTCATCAGCAATTTAATAGTAATATCTTTCAGATTTTGGACAATGGAACACAAATTGACTTTGAAGAATCCAATGAATTTAACGATGAAATATTCCCTCTTGAAAATGATGTAAATTACAGATTTACAGATGTATTTTTAGGGGTGAGGTACAAATTTGTAAAAGGCAATTTTACGGCGACTCCTGGGGTTTCGCTTCATAATTATAACCTTGAAACAGCACAACAGAATTTGACAACTTCGCTTAATGAATGGAAACTTCTGCCAGAATTGTTTGCCATTTATAATTTTAGACGTACTGAAAGTATCCGTTTCAATTACAGAATGACTGCAGAATATACCGATGTTAACAATTATGCTGTAGGCGCAATTTTCAACAATTACAACAGTTTGTTTAGGGGAAATCGATTTTTAGAAAATGCCTTAGCGAACTCTTACACGCTTTCTTACTTTAATTTCAACATGTTTAATTATGTCAATATTAATGCAAATCTTAACTATACAAAACGTGTAAATGGTATAAAACAAAATGCTGTAGTGGAGGAAATCAATCAAGTAACTAATCCAATCAACATAAGCAGTAATTTTCCAGATGAAACCTATTCGGCTTTTGGAAGCTTTTCCAAGCGATTTAAAAAATACCAACTTAAAACATCTGCAAGAGTAAATTACAATAACTTCAATAACATTTTTAATTCAGAAATTACAGGTTCAGAGAGTTTTACTCAGAATTATCAAATGAGTATTCGTACTAATTTTGGTGAATGGCCAAATTTGGAGGTAGGCTATAACTACATCCGAAACCGCTATGATAATGCCAATACGTCCTCAACATTTATTACAGAACGACCTTTTGCAAACATGCAATATGAATTTTGGAACGGTTTTGAGTTCGAAGCCGATTGGAGTTATTACAATTACAAAGATGTAGATGATACAGTTAGAAATGAATATGCATTTCTATCTTCGAGTTTGAGGTATCAAAAGCCAGACAGCAGGTGGATTTATTCTATCGATGTTACAAACTTACTTAATGTTCAAAGTATTAACAATGATAGTTTCAACCAAAACTTTAATACTACAAACGAGTTTTTTGTACTTCCAAGAATTGTTATGGCTACTATTCGTTACGAGTTTTAGTTTAAAAAACAATCCCCAAAATAGTGTTTTGGGGATTGTATACTATCAATTATGACGTTGGAGCTTTTATCTCACAACTATTTTTTTAACTAAATAAGAAGAAGATTCTTCAACACCAATTCTTACCAAGTAAACTCCTATTGAGGCTTCGGACATATCTAATTTGACATTAAATGAATTTGAAGATGATTTTGAAATCTTTTTAACTTTCAACTGCTGACCAAGCAAATTATAGATGGCAATGTATCCTTTTCCTGTATAGTTGGTATTTAAAATAGCCTCAAATTGTTTATCCCCAAGATCGATAACTTTAAAATCCGAATTGTCTGCTAAGGAAAATGCATTTGTTCCTAATAATTGAATATTTACTGTATAGTCTTCAGTTTCGCCATAAAAGGTCTCTACACACGGGTCATCAGGCACAGGAGCATCCCAATTGGTTTTAGCACGCATTCTATGAGTACCTATTGCCGCATTTGGAGGAACAACCAAATCCAAAGTCTCTGTATGTAAGCCATTTAAAAGGCCAGGTGCAATTACATAATCTGTCACTACTTTTTCATTTGGAGTAAAGGTATTGTTATCATCAAAATCTATCCAAACTGTCAAATACTGCGATCCAAATCCAGTGGTAACAGTTAAAGGATAAGTAGTATCTTGAGTCAAATTTGCTATTTGATCCGAAAAGTTTCCATAGCCTTCGCAACCAGAAGCATTATTGATATCTGCTACAGAAAACAGTAATAAACCATCTCCAAGTGTGCAATCCATTGATGGCGAACAAATTTCGTTTTCTACCATTTTCGTTTGCGAATTATTGCTTAGCAATTGATCCGTCGTTAATAGGGTAGAAGCAGAGATGTTGTAAGTTGTAAGATTCGAAAAATTTGATGGTTGTGCAAATGTAAAGGAGATTGTTTCTTCAGAATCAATGATTTGTGATATAATATCGGTTATTGGCGTTCCACCGTCCACACTATATTCTATTGGAACGTTAAATTGCGGCGTAGCTCCAAAGTTTCTAACCGTTACTGTGACATCTTCGATTCCAAGACTAGTTCCACTTTCTGGGGCGTCAATGCTTAAAATACCAACATCATTGCTAAGCAAATGGGAAACATTTCTACTGGATGCATCGTTAAGCGTAAATTGATCAGTGAGAAGTCGCGTTCTTGCTTCAATGGTATAGGATTGTCCTGAATTAGATAAATCTAAAGTCTGATTGAAAGTGTAATTTGCTGTTTGACTGGCACTTATTGAACCCAAGAAATTTTCAGTAGCCACTAGATTACCGTCCAAATAGAGTTCTATAGGAAAATTAAATTGATTGTTGGTTCCAAAATTTCTAATCGTAATTTCCACCGTTTCATTTGTTCCTAATATCCCATTTGTTGGTGCTACAATTTGGGTCACCCCAAGATCGTCATCAAAGCCAGGCGATAATCTAAAAGAAGCTACTCTAGATTGCCAGTTGTTTGTAGATGTAAAATACTCCGCAGTTGTCCAAAAGGTAAATCCATCAGGATCCATAGCAGTATGGGAGTAATCTCCAAATCGATTTGAAAAGGTTTGTACGCCTAAGCTGTTTACAATATTAGTTTCGGCAACAGTCATTTGTCCTAGAGGATCATTATTATAGCGTCCTGTAAATGCAATTCCAGCTGGAATTGTTGGGCTGGCAAAATTGTAACCAATCCCTATATTTCCTTGTAAATCTATAGCCGCGGAACCCATAAATCTGCTTATTCCATCTGCTGGAGCATATGTCCCTTCCTGATAAACACTCCAATTTAAAACATCGTCGTTTCTTAATTCTATCCAACGAATACCAGAAGTATCATTGCCATCGACATCGACATTAAAAGTAATTACCCAAGAATTATGAGTTCCAAAACTTCTATAATTTGCAGCGTAAGAAATCACACCACCAATCATGTCAATACGCTGTGCTGTTCCAGGTTGAGCGACATCGCCTGTGCCAAAGGGAGCAAAAACAGAATCAAAGGGTGCAACAGGAACTTCAAGTGGTGTGGATATGACAGAATTTGAAGGAGTTAACCAATCGACATCGATTTCCCAAATCTTCAAATGATCGTTAAGTATCGTCGGACTCCAACCATCGTCTTGCAGATATACAATATAGCCTGGCGTATTTGCAGAAAAACTTTGACCTAATAGATTTGCCGAAGCAGGACTAAATACCGTATTTGGGTTTGGAGTAATACCAGGAAGTGTGAAACCAATGATATTTGGATTTGTTCCACCATTTAAAATCACATCTCTTTCCAACACATAAACGACTTCTGTACCACCTTTGTTTGCCGTGAGGTAATATCCATCTGGCCATATTGTATATTTGGGATAATCTGGAAAGGAGTCAAAACTAAACTCGTAAACATTGTAAGCACCTGTTGGGTCTGGAGAATCTGAAACTCCAATAACTAACGAATTTATTCCAGCCCCAAATTGGCTGACAAAAAAACGATCCGCCAAATGATCATACATAACAATTGGATCGCCACTATTGTTTCCAGAGCCTAAAAATGTACCTAAATCTGTTGGACCGACTAATAAATTCCCGGATTTATCAAAAATTTTAACCGCCGTATTTACAGAATTTACATAATGGTTTGGACCAGCAGCACCTGTAGGATCAGGCGGCGTTGCTCCACCAGATTCGTTAACAGAAATGCCATCAAAATTTTCTAATAAACTCGCTGACGAACTGTAATTCCCATTTGTAAACTGACGTAAAGGATCTAAGCCGTTAATAGGGAGTCCATTAGGATTCAGTTTTTCATTAGCTCGCAAATTATTTGAAATAATTTTTAATTCTGTAGTTCTAAAAGTTTCTGCTTGATTTGGCGTAAAATCCTTTAGAGGCATTGTTTTTCCTAAAAATCGACCTTCAACAACTATTGAGGGATTGTTTTGTGAAAATGATACATATACACTAAAGACAAAAAGAAAAAAGAATAGTTTTTTCATAAGGAAAGATTACTTGATGTTTGTGTTAATTAGACAACTTCATTTGAAAATATCCTAATTTAAAAAGGATATTGTTGATTATTTTGGAAAGATATGTTGTCTTTATAGGATTAAAAATCATTTAACACTAATTTGATAATAGCGACATGAAAACAAATTGAAGCGTCAATTAGTACCAAAAAAAGCCTCGTCTAGCTGTAAGACTAGGCGCTAAAAATAACGGGTTTCCAAATCGAGGTGTGCCAGTTAATCGATCTGCTCGTTGGTACACCGAATTACGAACTCTATTTAAACCAGAATAAATAGGTTGGTCGTGATAATCGAGTAGAGCAGAGGATTTGGAATTGTTAATTTCCACTCTAAAATTGGCATACTGAGCCATTTGACGTTCTACAGCAAATAAAAACTGTTGGTAAGATTGTTTCTCTTCTTTTTGAGCGGAGGCTTCTAAAAAATTAAATGAATTTTCAGGTATTGGAGCAGCGTAAATATTCACATTGTCGACTAGTAGATAAAATTCATCAAATTCTAAGGATTGGTAGAGTGGTGATTGTATGGTCGGAGATAAGATATTCGTGTCAAGTGTTGGCAAATCATAATCTTGAGCATTTGCTTTAACTGCCAACAACAAAACGAATAAATATCTATAAATCTTCATGCCTAATTGTCATCATAAATTATACCAATGTATCATGTTTTAGGATAGAATTTTCTTCCCATAAATTTGGAAAAAACAAACGTCCTTGATGTTTCGGATGCAAATATTTTTTCCATTCAGATCCTCCAGTAGCATCTTTGTTTTCACCTTTTTTATCTAAATAATGTTTTGCTGTATTTAGATGTGTCATAGGCCATTTTACATTATAGGCGTGGTCAAAATCCTTTAACAGCTTGATCAATTCTTCATCATTTGTGTGATACGATAGGTACTTTTCGAATAAGGTTTTGCCTTTGGTTTCTTCAGCAAGGGCAATAAAAGTTTTAAGGTATTTGTCTTCAAAAAGACTAAGTGTTAAACTCTTGGATTCTGTATGAGGGTCGTAACCTGCAGCACGCCAGTATATTAATTTAAAATAATCTGTAACTACTGGATTGTCTGGTAAAAAATTTCGTTTGTCTTTGGGAATCAGGTTAATAAGTGGAGTACAATAAATTTCTAGAAAACGAAACTGGGCACTTTGAAATCCGCTGGCTGGCGTAAGACTTAACCTAAATTGATTATAATCATCGTAATTCATTCCATCTTTCATAACAGAAAACGATGTAATAAGCATATCTGTATACCGCGTCAAGCGCTTGATTTTATCTTTAAAAACCTCTAAAGAGACATTAGTTTCAAATACCAATTGTTGGGCTTCATGAATCATCATTTTCAATACCAATTCGGTAACTTGGTGGTACATGATAAATACAGATTCGTCTTTGAAATGAGTTTTTGGTTTCTGTAAAGACAACAATGTATCAACTTCTACATAATCCCAATAGGTTATGGGTTTGGAATGCAATAAACCTTCAATGTATGGTTTTGGATTTTCGCCGAGTTCAGCGTATTTATCTTTAATTTTTCCAAGAAGGTCTTCTGGCATGGTTGTTTGTTTTTTCAAAAATACTAAAAGCAATCTAAATCCTAATTCTGAATCGTCTCTAAATTATTCCTGGTAACAAATTTTAAATCTATTCGTCTGAATGGTATAATTATATAATCGAAGATGAAAACAGTAATGAATTTAACCAAAAAAGAAAAAATCGACATCGTTGAAAATGCCATAAGCTGGATTGTCGTGTTGGCGATGTTTATTTATGGAGGCGGTAAAATAGTGCAATTTCAAGATGCTGTAAGTCTTGATAAAACCGTAGCTGAAATGACTGGAATGCAATTAATGTGGGCCTTTTATGGATATTCGAAAGCATTTGTCATGACTTTAGGAATTTTAGAAGTTTTTGGTGGAATTTTAATTCTCATAAAAAAAACTCGTTTAATTGGTTGTTTATTAACATCAAGCATTCTTATAAATGTCATTCTCCAGGATATATTTTACGGTGTTCATGTAGGCGCATTAAAAGCTGCCATTTTATACCAATTATTAATTTTTGTCATCTTATGGCTTAATAAAGACAAAGTAATAGCGGGCGTAAAATCGCTGTTAATTTTTGATAAAATACAACAACCTAAATCTAGATATTTTATAAAACTTGTTGTAGCATTTTGCCTATTTTTTGTTTTGAGAATTGTAGAGTATTATTTGACTATGAAAGGTTAATGTATTGATTCCTTGAAGCTAAAAGCTTTGGATTATTTGGCAAGAGAGGGTTGTTAACTATTTTACTATGAAGAAAATTATAACTGAAAGAATATTGGAATATTCTATTTTACATAATATATATTATAGTTTAAAATAAAATACAAAATAAGCTATACATGAATACCTATGATTAATCTTACAACTATTAAGGTAATCGATTTTTAATGGTAGCTATTTGTCCCATATGATTTGCAGAATGTTCCATGACATGATACCAGATGTAATGGTTATTGAGTCCTTCTTCGATGTTTGACGAAAACCATTCATCATCTTTGCTTTTCAATTCTTTTAAAGTCATTTCACGGACTTTATTCCAAAGTTTCAAATAATATGTAATCGGTTTACCTGTAAGTTTTTGTTTTACCTTTTCGTTTAGTTCTCCAGCAATTCCAAATGTATTCAGTTCTTCTTCAGTCCAATCTAGACCTTTTAGCGTTGCAACTTGATAATATGATTCTGTTGACACTAAATGCATGATCAACGCACCAATGCTATTGGCATTTTCATCATATAAGTAATCCGTTTGTGATTGGTCTAGGTCTTTCACTTGTTCTGTTATTCTGTCTTTTAAATCTTCTAGCATATAAACCATTAACCCAATATTTGGCGAATAACCATCGACTGATTTTAATTCACCTTGCGCATTTAGCAGCATTAGCGGAAGAAAAAGAAATAAACCAAAGATTTTTGTCTTTAAAGAATTCATAGTAACATATTTATCATCAAGGTATTTATCCAAAAATACTATTTATAGTCTTAAAAATTTCACTAATTTTCTACAATCAAATTCGCTTTTTCGTCTGCAATACTTATTTCAACACGACTTCCAGAATTGAAATTTAAAAAATCACTTTCAATGCCATCGCTAAAAATTACACCTTTTGTTGGCATATTGGATTCAATTTTTAAAGTTTGTGTTCTGGTTATCAATCCGAAACCAATGCCTATTTGCGTGACTTTGCTTAAAAATGGTTCTCTAACCACAAATATTAACTTTTCATCATCCCAACGAAGTATAGATTGTTGTAATTCTCTATTAGACCTTTGTCTATGAATTGCATTTGCCATATTGAAAATAGAACTTAACCAACCCGTTGAACCAGCGCCTGTTGAAACGATTATTCCGCTTGAGGATTGTTTTTCCTTTTTACCGCTAAATTCGATATCATAACGAGATGAAATATGAGAATTGGCACCGATGTAAAAATCATTAAATGCCAATAAGGTCTGGCCATCATTTAATTCGGCTTTGGCCATTGTGACAGATTTGGTTATAAAATTTCCTTTCAGTACCGTTTTAAGTGTAGAATCTAATTTGTCAGGAGTATGTTTTAGAAGAATACCGTCATAGCGCGCTGAATCTGGGTTAACACCAATTATGGGCAAACCTTTTACATATTTTGCCGCATTGGCCACTAATCCATCTTGACCGATCACAACCACCAAATCTTGTTCGGTAAAAATATAAGTTGGCAGGAACGCTCGATCAATGATTTTATACTTTATATGCTTTGAAATGGTGTTCTGAATTTGATTTAAAGACACATAAAACGTATCATTTTCCAGTTCGTAATGCTCAAAATCGCCTTCTGAGCGTTCGATATAAAACTTGGCTTGGGCTTTTGAGTTAAATCGCTCTATCAATTGCTCAAGCCTTGTTTTATCTCTTATGATGATGGCTCTTTCAAAGTTCATGTGATTAAGATTTACGACTTACAATAGCATCCAACAGTTCAGGTGAAATATTTAGATTTCCAATTTTATCTGCATTTTCTGCCAATTCTCTAAAGGCTAAAGCGATATTATTACTGGCATCGTTTCCGTTATTACTTATGGCCATAAGGGTTTTCCAATCCAATTCTTTGTAAGGTTTTAATCTGGCGTTAAGAACATATTCATTCATATCAGCTTCTTTCTTTTCATTGGTCACCTGGATGTCGATTAATTCCTTTTTCTGTTCCTCCAACGTTATGCTAGATGTCATTTCCATTTCCTTAAGTTTCTGGTCATTTTGCTGTTTGACAACATCAGTTTCCATTTTCTTTTCAACGATTTGCTTTTGTTTCTCTTCGACTGCTATTTCGGTATTTAATTCACTTTCTTTAATCATGCGTTCTTGCTCGACAGCAAAATTTCGACGCTCGTAAATGGCTTGATCTGCTTCCTTTTGTAAAGATTCACGCATTTGAGCTTCTAAAGCACGAGCCATTTCAGGGTTTGGAGAAACGCCAAGCACATTTACACTTAATATTTCTAAACCAAGCATTTGAACAGTCTTCGATTGTTGAATGTTCTCAAATATTCCAGTTTCAATGTCCTCTAGTTTTCTCAAAGCTTCTTTTAAACTTAAACGTTGAATGATCGATGCACTAGCGGTTTGAGCTTCATTAATTATGCGTTGCTGAATCTTTTCATGGTCATTTTTTAAATACTGCTTTTTGCTATTGACTGTAAAATCTAAGGTTTCAGCAAGTTGCTTTGGATTTTGAATTTTATAGGTCACTTGCCCTTGTAAGGTGACTTCTTGATAATCTTTGGTCGTTTCGTTAAAGACAAATTGAAAATCGTTACTCTGTACAGGAATAGAAACAATTGATGAATTTGGAGAAAAATAAAAGAATGATAAGCCTCTTCCTTCTTTTTTGATTTTGCCGCCTTTATAATGAATCACATAGTTCATTGAGTCGAATTTGATGTAATTAATTCCTAACATAATTTTGGTTTTTAAATGATTAAATTGCGTATTTATGACGCAAATATATCATCTAAAACTAAATTCACCAAATATATTTGTGTATTTTTTACACTAAACATTTAAAATGTTAATTATTAGGCAATTAAATTTCAAAAACAATACCTTCCTTTATAAGTTGAAAGTAGCGTTTTTGATTAAACTGAAATAAATTGGCAGGTCTTCCTGAACCTTTGGATATTTTTTCATCCAGCTCATCCAAGACTTTCAGACCTAAAAATTTTTTTCTAAAATTACGTCTATCAATATCTCTTCCCAATACCGTTGAGTATAACTTTTCTAAATCAGAAAATGGAAATTTTTTATCCAATAATTCAAACCCAATGGGTTGATAAGTGATTTTTGCCTTCAAACGATCAATGGCCATTGTTAGGATTTCTTTATGGTCAAATGCTAACGAAGGCAATGCATGAATGCCAAACCAAGCCACTTCTTGAGCATCTGTGGATGCAATTAATTTGAATGTATCTGGTCTAACCAGACCAAAATAAGCTATGGACACTACCCGACCTCTTGGATCTCTGTTTAAATTTCCGTAGGAATACAATTGCTCCAGATAATTAATCTTTATTCCAGTTTCTTCATGTAGCTCTCTTTCTACAGCATCTTCAAGAGATTCGTCATTCAGTACGAAACCGCCTGGCAGCGCCCATTGACCTTTAAAAGGCTCATATTTTCTTCTAATGAGTAATGCGGAAATATGACCTTCTTCATAACCAAAGACAGCAGCATCGACTGTCAATCTGATGGATTGCGTATTCATTATGTGTATTATTTACACAAAAATAGAAAAATAATCTTTAGACCTGGAATGTTATAAAGACTGCTTTATAAACATTAACTAATTGGTTTAAGTCTTGTATTTATATTCTAATTCCCCTTAATCCGCTCCAATAGCATTATCATAACATATTCGGCATCGTCTCTGGTTTTTGGAACTTCGGTGGCTTGAATTTCTCCATCGACTTCTTCAAGTTGATATGAAAAGGCAAAATAAGGTTCACCTTCTTTTCGTGGAATAAGACCAAAACGTAAATCGTTAAACATCCATTGGCCATTTTTCTCCTCAATGATATACCAATCTTTTGCTATGTCTATCAAGCGTTGTACGTTTTTGTAAGATTCTATTTCAGCTGAAGCAGAACGATTTTTCGGATAAGCTTTAAACGCAATGGGTTTGGTATCAAAAAAGGAATAATCCCCTATGAGGTAAGCGTCTTCAGTTTCAACATTTGCATTCCATAACAACACACTAAATGGTGCTGGACGTGAACTTAATTTGAGATACTCTATGTTTTGGTCTTCCAAAGCACTTTCGAACCTCATGTTTATAAAACTTTTCAAAATCAATGAATTAATAAGGTAAAATGATGATAATATAAGGCTAAACCGATTGATTTTTCGTCGAGAAATTGACGTTCTTTTTTTAAATAAGGTTATTAGCGTAAATATTAAAAAAGGCAAGGTATAAAAAGGGTCTATTACAAAAATAGAATTGAATGCTAACCTTAAATCAAAAGGCCAAAAAAGTTGTGTTCCCCATGTGGTAAAAACATCTAATATGGAATGTGTAATGAATCCCCAAAAAAAGAGGATGCCCCACGATTTCCAACCTAAATTGGATTTTCGTTCTATTTTGTTGACAAGCCATCCAAACAAAGGTGACATGAGCACACAGAATGCAAGGGAATGGCTAAACCCACGATGCCATTCGATAGCAGTGATTGTATCGGTCAGTCGACCAAAAAACACATCCAAATCGGGAATAGTACCAGCTATAGCGCCGTATAACAACGCTTTGTTTCCTACCTTTTTGCCAAGTGTGGCTTCACCTACTGCTGCTCCTAGTACGATTTGAGTGAGTGAATCCATTTATTCTTTAATTTACCCCTAAGGTTAAACCACTTGCATGTTCGACAATTGCTTTTGCCACAGATTCGCCATTTAACATAGCGGCATTAAGCGAGCCGTTAGACAGGACATCTCCGGTGAGAAAAATATTATCTTTTATTTTCGTCTCCGTATGTGGAATTCTATAGTTTACGTTATGTAAATCTGGTAATGCTTTATTTAGTTTGTAGTGTTTAAGCAGTCTCTTAACCTCTATTCCGCAGTAATGTTCCAATTCTTCTTTTACTTTATTTGCTAATTCTTCGGAACTTAAGTCGTGTTTTTTCACTACACTTACAGAAAGTACTTGTCGTTCTGCCGAGCCATTTTGGGTATAGTGAAAATTATTTGTTAGCGTATCTTTTTCAGCCAATAAACCTATCATTGGCGTACTTATCATTCTTGTTTCTACTCTAAAATATAAATTGTCTACTCTTTTCCAAATCTGTTCCTGGTTTTTCATGTTTGACAAAAAATGTGACGGATCTGTTGTGATCACTGCAAAATCAAATTCTACTTTATGTTCATTGTCTAAAAGAATGTAGTTGTCTTGAACAGCTTTTACTTTGGTGTTAAAATGAAATGTAGTCTTTTTAAGCTTATTAGATAACTGATTTGGTATGGCTTGCATTCCTTTTTGAGGAATTGCAGCCTTTGTTTGAGAAAATAATTTGAACGTAAATTCGAACATTCGACTAGAGGTTTTCAAATCAGCTTCTAAAAAAATACCTGCATAAAAAGGTTTAAAAAAATTATGAATCACTTCATCCGAAAATCCATAGTCCTTTAAATATTGCATGGTGGTTTTGTTAGAATCATTAAAGATATCTTCAAAAGACTTATTTCTCAACTGTCTGGTGAGTTTAAAAATTTTGAATTTGTCCGATAAACTAGCCAATTTTGAAAAAATAGTTGGTACTAGCAATTCTAAATCCAAAGAAGGATTACCAATTTTACCAATAAAATCTTTTTTGAAAACCATGGCTCCAGCTGAAAAATACTTGAGATTAAGCAAATCCAAATCTAAATATTTTTTAACAGCAGGATAATTTGGTAACAGGATCTGAAAGCCTTTATCGAGCCGATAACCATCGATATAATCCGTTTGAATACGACCTCCTACTCTATCATTTTGATCATAAATTACCGGTTGAAACCCATGTTCTTCAAGGTTGATTGCCGCTACAAGTCCACTCACTCCAGCGCCAATTATAACTACCTTTTTGTCGTTCATTATAGAAAAAATTATTAGCTCTAAAAATAACGTAATTTAAATGAATCTCCAACTTTAATCATTTGTTAATTAAACATTAAATCGAAATGAGCTTAAGTTGCTTAAAAATGTTCTGATTTTGTAGTATTGCCATGAACTTGATAAAATATCTAAAATTGAAGCCAACTAGAAATATGCGTTATTCGACTATAATTTGAAAGAACCCTAATATCTTTTCCAAAAATAGGAAGTGAACAAAATAAGAACTGTAAACAATTCCAAACGACCTAACAGCATTAAAAAAGCACTCCACCATTTAGCCAAAACAGGTAAACCGTTATAATTGTCAACAGGACTTAAATCGCCAAAAGCTGGGCCAACATTACCTAAGGAAGACGCTGAAGCACCAACAGAGCTCATAAAATCTAAACCGAGTAGCGACATCACCAGTGTTCCTACAATAAATGAGAGCATGTATAAAATAAAAAATCCTAAGACGTTGTAAACTATTTTTTGATCAACCGATTTTTTGTTGTAGCGCATTGGTAAAATGGCATTTGGATGGAGAATTCGTTTAAACTCTAGAATTCCATTTTTTATCAAAAACACTTGTCTAACAATTTTGACACCACCAGAAGTGGAACCTGCGGAGCCACCTAAAAAAAACAGCCCAAAAAAGAATATGCTTACGAAAGGGAGCCAAGCTGTAAAATCGGAAGTTACAAATCCGGTGGTTGTAATCACCGCGACAACCTGAAATAGAGCATGTCTAAAAGTTGATTCAGCTTCGCCTAAGACCATCGGATGATTGGTACTGGATAGTGATATATCTCCTTGAAAATATACTGCCAAAAACGACACTAATGTCGATATGACTACAAACCCCAAATACCATCTAAACTCTTCGTTGCCAAATAGTTTTTTAAATTTCATTTTAATCGCAAAATAGATTAACACAAAATTGGTTCCAGCAAAAAACATAAATATAATGATAATGTACTGTATCCAATAATTATCATTCCAAAAAGCTATACTGGCATTTTTGGTAGAAAATCCACCGGTGGACAATGTACTTAATGCATGATTTACGGCATCGAAAGTCGTCATACCAGCAACATTAAGCAAAACGGTTTCGATGGCTGTAAATACAAAATAAATTAACCACAAACGTTTTGCAGTATCTGTAATCTTTGGTTTTAGTTTATCGGTGCTTATCCCTGGTGCTTCCGCTGTAAAGAGCTGCATTCCTCCTATCCCAAACATTGGCAAAATGGCCACCGTCAGAACGATAATCCCCATGCCTCCAATCCAATGCGTCAAACTTCTCCAAATTAAAATCCCTTTGGGCAGGATTTCAATATCGTCGATTATTGTAGCTCCTGTTGTCGTGTAACCAGAAATGGTTTCGAAAAAAGCATCTGTAAAAGACGTAATGGAATTTGTAAACAAATACGGCAACGTACCACTTAATGCCATTATCACCCAACCTAAAGTAACAATGAGGTAACCTTCCTTAATCGTCATTTCTTTACTGTGATGCCTTGTAAAAAACATGAGTAAAACACCTGACATAATCACCGTTAGTAAAGCTGTAAGGAGTTGAGAAAGAATAGCATCTTCGCTATAAAACCAACTTGTAATTACAGCAAAAGACATAAAAAATCCATTAAAAACCAAAAGGATTCCCATGACATGAAGGATGATCAGGTAATTAAGTTTTTGCATGTTAGATAAATAATTTTTCTACCTTATGAATAGATGTTGGCAGAGAACATACCAATACACGGTCTCCTTTTTTAACCAAAAAATCTCCAAGAGCTATCATTCCTTTTCCATCACGTATCACTCCAGCAATTATTGAAGTTCTAGGTATTTTTAATTCGCCAATTTTACCTCTACATACTTTGCAATCTCGCTTTACTTCAAATTCTAAAAGTTCGGCATTCAGGTTATTAAGTTTGGTCAAAGCAATTACTTCACCTCTTCTGATGTATCTAAAAATATTATTGGCCGCAATCAGCTTTTTATTTACTAAAGTGTTGATGCCTATGGACTGGCTCAGTCCAAAATAATCCATATTTTCGACCAGAGCAATAGTTTTTGGTACGCCTTTGGAATGTGCAACCAAACACGACATAATGTTTGTTTCCGAATTTTCCGTTACCGAAATAAAGGCATCCATTTCTCTAATACTTTCATCTTCAAGCACATCTACATTATGACCATCGGCATTTATAATCATCGCTTTAGGTATATTGTCCGCTATTTCCAAGGCCTTATCGTAATTCTGTTCAATAAGTTTGACTTTAAATCTCTTTTCCGCCAATTCTTTGGCCAAACTTCTCCCAATATTACTCCCTCCTAAAATCATGACCTTTTTAATACTGGTTTTGGAAGCTCCCGAAAGTTTATACAATTCCTCCACGCCAGAATCGTCTGTCACAAAATATACACGGTCGTTTTTAAAAAATTTTGTGTCTCCTCTAGGAATTAAGGTGTATTGACTGCCAAAACGTTGTATGGCAATGGGCATAAAATGCAAACCCGGAAAATAACCAGCAGCTTCTTGTACAGTTAAACCTACAATTGGCGCATTTTCCGAAAGGTTAAAACCAATCATTTTAAGGGCGCCATCATCAAAATCGTAAGTGTCTGTAAAACCCGATTGGCTCAACAAAAGCATCATTTCGTCTGCAGCCAACTGCTCTGGCGAAATCATTTCATCTATACCTAATTCCTTAATGTTCAAAAGATCTTTTTCGGTAATAAACTCAGGATTGGAAACTCTCGCTATGGTTTTTTTTGCGCCTAACTGCTTGGAAAACACACAAACGGTAATGTTTGTAGCTTGATCCGAAGTTACAGCAATAACCAACTCCGTATTCGATACACCAGCGTCTTTAAGCGTCGAAAGCGATGTACAGTCGCCGTAAATTGTTTTAATATCTAAATGCCTATCAGCATAAGCCAGTCTTTCCTTGTCTATATCTAAGAGAACAATATTATGAGACTCGCTAGATAAGAGTTTTGCTAAGTGAAATCCAACTTCACCTGCTCCAGCAATAATTATCTTCATGCTGCAAAATTAAGTAAATAATAGAATATGGATTAACATTTTTTTGAGATATCAGTCAATGATAATTTAACCTTGATTTTCCAGGCCTTTTTCTATTAAATTTAAAAAAACTATAGTGGAATCACCGAATTCTAAATTAGAATTGAAATTTCTGAATGAATTGAAGATGTTTATGTTATTATCATTTGAAAAAACCTAGCTCGACGTAAGTCCATTTATTGATGACTTTTGTTGAAATTTTTTAAAATGAATAGGTATTCAAAAGATGAAATCACAGAAATTTCAATTAATCCTTGTAAATTTGTGCGTCAAAATTTGAAACGTGTACATAGAACAATTTACAGACAAATCTTTAGCCCATTACTCCTATGCCATCCTTTGTGGAGACAAAATGGTTGTTGTGGATCCATCGCGCAATCCAATGCCGTATTACATTTTTGCTGAACAAAATAACGCTGAAATCGTAGGTGTAATTGAAACGCATCCTCATGCAGATTTTATAAGTAGTCACTGCCAAATAAGCCAAGAAACAGGCGCAACGATTTATGTGAGTCGGCTTTTAGGTGCAGAATATCCTCATAAAAGCTTTGATGATGGCGATACGTTTGTAGTCAATGGGGTTGTTTTTTCAGCCATTAATACGCCTGGGCATTCTCCAGATAGCATTTGCATTCATGTGGATGACAAGCATTCTGATGACGAAGCTTTATTTACAGGTGATACACTTTTCGTAGGAAATGTAGGCCGTCCAGACTTGCGAGAAGATGCAGGAAAAATGACGATGTCCAGAGAAGATTTGGCTAAAGCGATGTACGACACAATGCAAACCAAATTCAATCATCTAAAAGACGACGTTTTGATTTATCCTGCTCATGGCGCTGGAAGCCTTTGTGGCAAGGGAATGAGCAAAGCTTCATCCAGTACTTTGGGCAACGAACGTGTGGGAAACTGGGCATTTAAAAAACAATCTCAAGAGGAGTTTGTCGCCGAAATTCGTTCAGACCAACCATTTGTCCCTTCATATTTTGGATTCGATGTAGACACAAACAAAGCTGGCGCTGAAAATTTTAAATCAAGTACATCAAAAGTTCCTTTACAAATTAACGTTTCTAATATCGAAGAAGGTCACCTCATTATAGACACAAGAGATCAAGCAGACTATAAAAATGGACATCTTGCCAATAGCATAAATATTATGGCTAGGAGTATAAACGATAAGTTTGAAACTTGGTTGGGAACTATTGTTAAGCCAAACGAAAATTTCTTTTTGGTTATAAATTCCGTTGAAAATTATGAAGAAATGCTCGAGAGAGTCTCAAAAATTGGATACGAAAATCAAGTATTGGCGATATTAACTTTGTCACAGAACTTATCTCATTCTGAAGAACTATTAGATGTAGAGACCTTTAAAAACAATCTTGATCACTATTCGATTATTGATATAAGAAACACGTCCGAAGTCAATGCAGATCTTAAGTTTAAAAACGCGTTACATTTTCCTTTAAATACATTGAGACAGGATGTTGAAAATATTCCAAACAATAAACCAATTGTTGTGCACTGCGCAGGTGGTTATAGAAGTTCAGCTGGGCAATCCATCATAAAAAACAAGTTTGAAAACCTAGAGGTTTATGATTTAAGTTTTGCTATTTCAGATTTTTAAATACAAATTATGCAAGACATTATAATTGGCGGAGTTCCTGAACATTTTAATTATCCTTGGATAACTTGTATTGAAGAAAATGCTTTTCATCATATTGATGCTAAGGTGTCTTGGAAAAATTGTCCAGGCGGAACTGGCGAAATGATTTCTGAGTTGAAAAATGAAAACATTCACCTCGCCGTCATGCTTACTGAAGGTTCCGTTAATGAAATTGAATCTGGAACGGCATTCAAAATAATTCAAAAATATGTTGAAACACCATTAATTTGGGGTGTGTATGTCAATGCAGATTCAGATTTTACAAACATTGAAGATTTAAATGGCAAAAGAGCAGCGATAAGTCGCTTTAAATCCGGTTCTCATTTGATGACCTATGTTTTAGCCGAAACCTACAAATGGAATTTTGATGATATTGATTTTAAAGAATGTACTCATCTTCATGGCGCTTTTGAAAGTTTAAAAGCTAAAACCTCAGATTATTTGCTTTGGGAATCCTTCACCACAAAACCTTATTTGGAAGCGAATAATTTAAGACACATTGGAAATTGCCCAACACCTTGGCCTTGTTTTGTCATTGTTTGTAAACAAAGTTTTTATAATTCAAATACGCATGTCATAAATAGTTTACTTGACGTATTGAATTCTAAAACTAAATCAATAAAATCAGAAACAGATTTAGAACATCAGCTATCTTCAAGATACAACTTAGAATCGGATGATATTAAAGCTTGGTTAGAAATTACTCAATGGAGTCAAGATGTTCTAAATCAAGACGTTTACAATTCTATTTTAACTAAAATTAAGAATTTTGGAATTATTTCTTAAAAAAAATATTTTTTTACGCAACCTTTTCATTTCTTTGCACTCTTATTAACAAATTGTATTTTATGATTTGGATTTTATCAACGCTATCGGTTTTACTTTTAATCAATGTATTGCTATTGAAATTTAGCTGTAATCAAGGAAAGGCTTGTGCATCTAACAAAAAATCTAAAATAAACAAACCCCAAAAGAATAGCATCATCACGCAACCAGTTATGGCAGATAAATAGCCAGATTTAATATCCCTTTATACATTTTAGTCTTTTTATTTCATTTTATTTGTACAAATTATTTTTAGTATGGATAAGCGATTAGAAGCTTTTAAACGTCTTTTGGACATCATGGACGATTTAAGAGAAAAATGCCCATGGGACAAAAAACAAACTCTAGAAAGTTTAAGTCATCTAACCATTGAGGAAACCTACGAATTGACAGATGCCATTCTGGAAAATGATTTGGAGTCTTTAAAAGGAGAATTAGGCGATTTACTCCTCCATATTGTCTTTTATTCAAAAATCGCTTCAGAAACCAAAGATTTTGATATTAAAGATGTAATAAATACCATTTGCGAAAAACTAATCATAAGACATCCACATATTTACGGCGATGTAGATGTTGAAAACGAAGATGATGTAAAGCGCAATTGGGAAAGTATTAAACTCAAAGAAGGCAAAAAAAGTGTGTTACAAGGTGTGCCAAAAAGTTTACCTGCTTTGGTAAAAGCTCAACGGATTCAAGACAAAGTTGCTGGCATAGGATTCGATTGGGAAGAAGCTCATCAGGTATTCGACAAAGTTAAAGAAGAAATTAAGGAATTTGAAGACGAAGTGAAACAAGATAATTCCAATAAAATGGAAGAAGAATTTGGCGATGTTTTATTTTCATTGATCAATTTGGCAAGACACCTAGATATTAATCCCGAAATCGCCTTGGAAAGGACCAATAAAAAATTTATTAAAAGATTTCAATTTCTTGAACAACAAGCTAAGGCGATAGACAAAAGTCTCCATGACATGTCTCTTGAAGAAATGGACCGCATTTGGGAAAAAGCAAAGTCCATTTAATAATGAGATACTACAAACTTTTCGAAATCTAAAACGAAATAGTGTTAAATACTTGATTTATACTTTTTTATTGATTTTACACTGGTATTGCG
>JAUIFC010000230.1 GCA_030429455.1 Bacteroidia bacterium
ATCGGATAATAGCGACGGAGATTCTAAATGTTTTTCTGGATATCCAGCTACGCCAATGCAAAAATCAGGTTTGTCATCAATTTCCACCACATCGTGCAAATATTTGCCTTTATTCAGGTTTTTAATTTGGTCCACAAGTCCTATGGCGTATTGATGGCCGCCTTTGCTTGGGGTAAAATATTTTTCCTCCTTCATGGCATCACCTCTCAGGGCCATGACATTGTCAATGCCCAAATAATGGCAATCGACGAGCAGGTATTCGGTTTCCTCTCTTGAAAAACCACCACAAAGCACATGCGGAATGGTATCGACATTGTATTTGTGTTTGATGGCGGCACATATTCCCACGGTGCCAGGTCGCATACGGGTTATTTTTCGGTCAAAGAGACCGTTTCTTTCAATGTAAATGTATTCTTCTCGTGAGGTGGTGACATCGATAAATGGAGGGTTAAATTCCATTAACGGGTCAATATTGTCGTATAATTCTTGGATATTTTTTCCCTTTTTAGGAGGAACGATTTCAAAAGAAAATAGTGTGTTTCCTTCAGCGTTCTTAATATGTTCGGTAACTTTCATAGGTCAGCCTCCTCAAATCCCTTCAAAGGTGGGACTTGATTAGGAGTAATTTAGGTTATTATTTGTTTTTCATTATTGATTGACTAGCCTCTCCATTCAGGAGATTGGTGGTGTCTAATAGTTTAAATTAGGATTCAACCATTTCTCGGCGTCTTGCACCGAAATGTTTCGCCGTTTGGCATAGTCCTGTATTTGGTCTTTGGATATTTTTCCCAGTCCAAAGTATTTAGCTTCTTCATTGCCGAAATAATAGCCGGAAACACTTGCTGCTGGCCACATGGCAAGGCTTTCTGTGAGTCTTACACCAATGGTTTCTTCAACGTTAAGCAATTGCCAAATCGTGTTTTTTTCCAAGTGGTCGGGACAAGCGGGATAACCTGGCGCAGGACGAATGCCTTTGTAGTTTTCTTTGATCAATTCTTCATTGCTGAGGTTTTCGTCGATGGCATAACCCCAATGATTGGTTCTTACCTGTTTGTGTAAATATTCGGCAAAGGCTTCGGCTAATCGATCTGCCAGCGCTTTTATCATAATGGAATTGTAGTCATCGTGGTTGGCTTCAAATGTTTTGGCAAGTTCTTCTGTTCCAAATCCGGCAGTGACACAAAAGGCACCGATATAGTCTTGTATGCCCGTTTCTTTAGGGGCAATGAAATCGGCTAAAGCTAAATTGGAAACGGCCTCTCGTTTTTTTAGTTGCTGGCGTAAGGTAAGAAAAGTAAAGGTCTGTTTTATATTTGTGTCTTGATTCGTACTTTCAGTCGTATAATAAACTTCAATATCATCGTCGTTGATTGTATTGGCAGGAAATATTCCGAAAATGGCTTTGGCTTTTAAAAGCTTTTGATTGACTACTTTTCTTAAAAGTTCCTGCGCATCATTAAACAATTCTGAGGCTTGTTCGCCAACAACTTGGTCTGTTAAAATAGCGGGGTATTTGCCATGTAAATCCCAACTTCTAAAAAATGGCGTCCAGTCGATAAAATGTTCAAGTTGAGCAATATCAAAATCTTCAATGATTTGAATGCCTAGTGTTTTCGGTGTTTTGATTAATGTATTTTGCCAATCAATTTTTAGTTTTTTCTTTCGAGCTTCGTCGATGGATATGTATTGTTTAGATTTTGTTCGATTCAAGAATTTTTCGCGAAAGATGTCATATTCTTCCCGAATCTGAGTTTTGTACACAGCGTTGTTTTCCTGTAAGAGATTGCCAACAACGGTTACAGCTCTAGAGGCATCATTGACATGAACAACTGTGTTTGAATAGTTTGGTGCAATCTTTACAGAGGTGTGCGCTTTGGAAGTGGTGGCGCCGCCAATTAATAATGGCATTTCCATGCCTTGTTTTTCCATTTGTTTGGATAGATAGACCATTTCGTCAAGCGATGGCGTGATAAGACCGCTTAAGCCGATAACATCTACTTGCTCTTTTTGGGCTACTTCGATGATTTTTTCAGGTGGTACCATGACGCCTAAATCTACAATTTCGTAATTGTTGCAGCCTAATACCACACTTACAATGTTTTTGCCGATATCGTGTACATCACCTTTCACCGTAGCCATAAGGATTTTTCCAGCTGCCTTAGATGTTTCGTCTTTTTCGGTTTCTATATAAGGTTGTAAATAGGCCACCGCTTTTTTCATGACACGTGCCGATTTGACCACTTGTGGAAGAAACATTTTGCCACTTCCAAACAAATCGCCCACGACATTCATGCCCGTCATGAGTTGTCCTTCAATCACTTCAAGAGGTCTTGAGGCTTGTTGGCGTGCTTCTTCAACATCTTCGACGATATAGGCGTCGATCCCTTTTACAAGGCTATGGGTAATCCGATCTTGGAGAGGATTTTCACGCCATTTCAAAGCTGTTTTTTCGGTTTCTTTTTTGTTGCCTTTTACATTTTCTGCAAAATCGAGTAATCGCTCTGTGGCGTCGTCTCTTCTGTCAAGCAAAACATCTTCAACATGTTCGAGTAAGTCCTTTGGAATATCGTCGTATACTTCTAGCATGCTAGGATTTACAATGCCCATATTCATCCCATGTTGAATGGCGTGGTATAAAAAGGCGGAATGCATGGCTTCGCGCACTGTATTATTTCCTCTAAATGAAAAAGAGACATTGCTTACACCACCAGAAACATTGGTGTTTGGCAGGTTTTCTCTGATCCATTGTGCCGCTTTAAAAAAGTCTACAGCGTTTTTGCGGTGTTCTTCGATGCCTGTGGCGACAGGGAAAATGTTTGGGTCGAAGATGATGTCTTCCGAAGCAAAGTTTACCTGATTAACCAAAATATCGTAAGAGCGTTGGCAGATTTCAATGCGTCTGTTATAGTTGTCAGCCTGACCGTTTTCGTCAAAAGCCATCACTATAACTGCGGCGCCATAGCGTTTTATCAATTTAGCCTGACGAATGAACTCTTTTTCTCCTTCTTTTAACGATATGGAGTTTACCACAGATTTACCTTGAACAACCTGAAGTCCAGCTTCGATGATTTCCCATTTGGAAGAGTCAATCATGATTGGGATTCTGGCAATGTCCGGTTCCGATGCGATAAGATTTAAAAAAGTGACCATGGCATGTACACCATCCAATAGACCTTCATCCATATTGACGTCCAAAATTTGAGCGCCACCTTCAACTTGATCCCTTGCCACAGTTAGCGCTTCCTCAAATTTTTCTTCCTTTATGAGTCTGAGAAATTTTCTAGACCCAGTTACATTTGTACGTTCACCAATATTTATGAAGTTACTGTTTTCAGTTACTATTAGCGGTTCAAGGCCTGATAGTTTCAAATATTTAGAGGTTATGTGGTTGTCATTATTCATTTAATTCTTCTTTACATTGATTATTTTACCCTTAGATAACAAACTGTTGGATGGGTCTGGGCTTATAATTCTTAGCGGTTTCTGCTATAGCCTTTATATGTTCTGGATTCGTTCCACAACAACCACCAATAATATTTACCAAGTGATCTTTTAAATACCCTTCAATTTGAATTTTCATTTCTTCTGGTGTCTGGTCGTATTCTCCAAAAGCATTTGGTAATCCTGCATTGGGATGTGCAGATGTAAAAAAGTCTGTTTGCCGAGCGAGTCGTTCTAAATAGGGGTGGAGTTGTTTAGCTCCCAATGCACAGTTAAAGCCAACACTCAGCAGCGGAATATGAGAGATTGAGATCAAAAAGGCTTCCACCGTTTGTCCTGAAAGCGTTCTGCCCGATGCATCCGTAATGGTTCCTGAAACCATCACTGGTATAGTGATGTCTCGTTCTTCTTTTACCTCTTCTATGGCAAATAAAGCGGCTTTGCCATTTAGCGTATCAAAAATAGTTTCGACTAAAAGCAAATCAACACCTCCGTCTATCAGGGCTTCAACCTGTTGTTTGTATGCTGTTTTTAGTGCGTTGAAGGTTATTGCTCTATATTCGGGCCTATTCACATCAGGGCTGAGGCTGGCAGTTTTATTCGTTGGTCCTATAGACCCTGCTACAAAGCGAGGTTGTTCAGGAGTTTTAGTGGTAAAGGCATTTGCCACTTCCTTCGCAATTTTAGCAGACTCATAATTTAATTCGTAAACCAGATCCTCCATGTGGTAATCTGCCATTGCAATACTGGTGCCCGAAAAGGTATTGGTTTCTACAATGTCTGCACCGGCTTCAAAATATTTACGATGAATGGTTTTTATGGCCTCCGGTTGTGTAATCGAAAGCAAATCGTTATTCCCTTGTAAAGAATATGGATAATCTTTAAACCGTTCGCCACGAAAATCTTCCTCGGTAAATTTATACTGTTGTAGCATGGTACCCATAGCACCATCTAAGACTAACACTCTTTTTTTTAATTCTTCAAATATCGAAACATTCATTTTTAATGGTTTTTTTTAAAATGAATTGATTAAAAGCGTTTTAGAAAGAAATTGAAGATATAGTGTAAATCTATGTCGTTATCTATCTAGATGCATTTTATACAAAATAGTCTAGTAGAATGTAGCACCTTCACTAATACGAATTTAGAGGGTTGCTAAGGTTTCAATGGGTCTATTCCCTCAACCTTTCTGGATAACTTTTCATCAAGCCAATGTACGAATCACAAATATTCATTTTTTATTTTAATTATAAAAGGCAATATGGATAAAACTTGATTATTTTATCTATTAAAAGTCTTAATTGAAATGGTTTAGAAACAAATCACGTGGAATCAATCCAGCGCCCAGACTTTCCAAATGCGTTGTGTGTATCTGACAATCAACTAGTTTAAGTCCTAT
>JAUIFC010000231.1 GCA_030429455.1 Bacteroidia bacterium
CAGCGTTGTAAAGGCCATGAAAGATTTAGGAGAATCTTTAGGTGTAAAATACCATACAAATGCCAATGTCGAACGAATTAATGTTGAAAACAAAACCGTAAAAAGTATAACCGTGAATGGTGAAGATATTTTGACAAATCGAGTTTTATCTGGCGCAGATTATCACCATACAGAAACACTTTTAGAAGCCCAGCACAGACAATACTCAGAATCATTTTGGGATAAGAAAACTTTCGCGCCTTCTTCCTTACTTTTCTATGTTGGATTTGATAAAAAATTGAAAAACATTCATCACCATAATTTGTTCTTTGATGTAGATTTCAAGCAACATGCTAATGACATTTACAAAACTCCTAAATGGCCCGATGAGCCATTGTTTTATGCCAATTTTACTTCATTAACAGACCCAAACACAGCCCCAAGTGGTTGTGAAAATGGTTTCTTCTTAGTACCACTTGCACCAGATATCGAAGATAATGAGGAACTTAGGGAAGAATATTTTAGCAAAATTATAACACGTTTTGAGAAACTTACAACACAAAAGGTTCAGGAAAATATTATTTTTAAAAAATCTTTTTGTGTAAAGGATTTCAAAAAAGATTACAACTCTTATAAGGGCAATGCATATGGTATGGCAAACACACTATTGCAAACGGCCTTTTTAAGACCAAGATTAAGAAGTAAAAAAGTTGACAAACTTTATTTTACTGGACAACTTACTGTTCCTGGACCAGGTGTACCACCAGCTTTAATTTCAGGTAAGCTGGTTTCAGAATTAATCATAAAACATAATTAATTATGAAAAGCATTTTTGACAACGTATCTAAAATTTGTAGCAGAGAAGTAACAAAATCATACAGCACATCATTCTCTTCAGCCACTCGACTATTGTCACCTAAGATAAGACAAGATATCTATAACATATATGGCTTTGTGAGATTTGCAGACGAAATCGTAGACACATTCCACGAGTACGATAAAGAGTTCTTATTCAACAATTTCGAAGAGCAAATGTATGAGGCGATTTCAAATAAAATAAGCTTGAATCCTATACTAAATGCTTTTCAAGAAACGGTTCACAAATACAAAATACCTGCTCATTTATACGAATCGTTTATGAACAGCATGAGAGCAGATTTACACAAAGAAACCTATAGTTCTGTTGAAGAATACGAACAATACATCTACGGAAGCGCAGACGTTGTTGGTCTTATGTGCCTAAAAGTTTTTGTAAATGGCGATCATGAGATGTACAATAGACTTAAACACGATGCAAAACGATTAGGTTCTGCATTTCAAAAAGTAAATTTTCTGAGAGACTTAAAAGCAGATTACGACGACTTGAACAGAACATACTTCCCAAATGTAAATTTGATGGAATTGGATGAAGCTTCAAAAATGAGAATCATAGACGAAATTGATGCTGATTTCAAAGCGGGTCTTAGAGGCATCGTTCAGTTACCAGTTGAAGCCAAACTAGGGGTTTACACAGCCTATGTTTACTACTCCAAGTTGCTTTATAAACTCAAAAAAACACCATCGCTTCAAATTAAATCAAAACGAATAAGAGTTAATGATTATCAAAAAGTAGGACTATTGGCTCAATCTTATTTATCTTGCCGATTAAATCTGGTGTAAAAGATGTTCATAATCTATTGGATCTTAGTTTTTTTAACAGCATTTTCCATCATGGAATTTATGGCGTGGTTTACCCATAAATATGTAATGCACGGATTTTTATGGTCTCTACACAAAGACCACCATAAAAAAGACCACAAAAGTTGGTGGGAAAGAAACGATTTGTTCTTTATATTCTATGCTGGTGTTAGCATGTTCTTTTTTATATACGTAACGAGTATTGGCTATTGGGTTGGCACACCAATTGGAGCAGGAATTGCAGCATACGGTGCTACATATTTTTTAGTCCATGATATTTTCATACACCAGCGATTCAAAATGTTTCGCAAAGCCAACAATTGGTATGCGAAAGCTGTCAGGAGAGCACATAAAATTCATCATAAACACTTAGGTAAAGAAGGAGGAGAATGTTTTGGAATGTTAGTACCGCCTTTACGTTTTTTCAAAAAATAAAACATGCCTAAAGCAGCTGTAATCGGCTCTGGAATTGCCGGAATCGCCTCGGCACTAAGACTGAGACATCAAGGCTTTGAAGTCGATGTTTTCGAAAAAAACAACTACACAGGTGGCAAAATTCACTCAAAACAGCTAGGAGAATACCGTTTTGATTTGGGACCATCTTTATTTACTCTACCTCACTTGGTAGAAGAACTATTCCAACTTTTTGATAAAAATCCAAAAGACCACTTTGAATACATCACAAAAGACACAATTTGCAATTACTTTTGGGATGATGGTAGTTTTTTTTCAGTTTCAGCAGATCAATCTTTATTTGTAAAGGAAGCTTCAGAATTCTTTAATGAACCAAAGGAAAATATCAAAAAGTATCTAAACAATAGCGCCAAAAAATACAACCTAACTGCCCCTATATTTTTAGAAAAGTCTTTACACAAACTAAATTCATTTTTAAACAAAGAAACGTTAAAGGCTTTATTTTCAGTTTATAGCTTTGACTTAAACCATAGTCTTGACGAAGTAAACAAGAATTATTTTAGCAATCCAAAACTCATACAGTTTTTCAACAGATTTGCCACTTATAACGGGTCTTCGCCTTACAAAACTCCAGGAATTATGTCCATGATTCCTCATTTGGAAATGCATTTAGGCACGTATCTCCCAAAAAAAGGAATGCACGACATTTCACAAAGCTTAACGCGACTAGCAAAAGACGTAGGTGTGAGATTTCACTTAAATGCCAATATTTCAAAAATCGAAACACAACACCAACAAGTGAAGGCCATTCATACAGATAGTTCTTCTTTTGCTTGCGATTTGGCTGTTTGCAATATGGATGTGTATTCTGCCTACAAAACCTTTTTGAAAGACCTGCCAAAACCAGCCAAAACCTTAAGGCAAGAGCGCTCCAGTTCGGCATTGATATTTTATTGGGGAATTAATAAAACTTTTGAAAACCTCGACCTGCATAACATCCTGTTTAGCAATAATTACGAAGAAGAGTTTAGTCACATTTTCAATAAAAAACATTTTTTTGAAGACCCTACGGTATATATCAACATCACCTCCAAAAATCTGGAAAACGACGCTCCACAAGGTTCTGAAAACTGGTTTGTTATGGTCAATGCACCAACCAATGAAGGTCAAAATTGGAATGCACAAACTACCTACATCAGAGAAAAAATAATTGCTAAAATAAATAAGAATTTAAACACCAAAATTGAAGACCATATTGAAGTCGAAATGGTACTCACTCCAGAAGACATCGAGAAAAGAACATCTTCCTACCAAGGATCTTTATATGGTACGTCAAGCAATAATAAGTTTTCAGCATTTCTAAGACATCCTAATTTTTCAAGTCAGTTGAAGAACATGTATTTCTGTGGTGGTTCTGTACATCCAGGCGGCGGCATACCATTAAGCTTATTATCTGCAAAAATTGTATCTGGCCTAACTCAAAAACACCTGTAATGTATAGACAATTTAAAATTGCGAGCATTGTTTTTCTATGGATACTTCATACCTCTGCGATGATAGGAATTTCCAGAGGTCATGGTGAGTTCTTTTTGCCCTTAACGGGCTATAACCTCATGTATATTGGATTTATTTTGGTTTGTTTATACCCTATCAACAAAACTAAGGACATCATATTATTTGCAGCAATAGGCATTACAGGCTATTTTTTCGAAGTTTTGGGTGTCGCAACGGGAAAAATATTTGGAGAATACGCCTATGGAAATAATTTAGGCCCTAAACTGTTTGAAGTTCCTCCAATAATCGGTGTCAATTGGGCTGTTCTTTGTTTTGTAACTTCGGCAGTTGTAGCCAAAATCAAACTCAAATCGATTTTTATCAATGCGATTCTTGCGAGTGTTTTAATGATAATTCTTGATTTTTTTATTGAATTTTCCGCACCAGCATTCGATTTTTGGGAATTTACAGACCCTGAAGTTCCTCTTCAAAATTATATCAGCTGGTTCATTTTAGCATTTATCTTCAACTTGGCCATTTTCAAATTTAAGACTGAAAAAGACTTTGAAATCAGTGCTCATGTGTTTGGGGTTCAACTTTTATTTTTTATGTTTTTCTATGTCAGTTAAAGTGTTTGATTATATCATTATAGGTGCTGGTGCTTCCGGACTTCAACTGGCTTTAGCCATGTCTAGAGATGCATTTTTTAAAGACAAAAAAATAGCCATTATTGAAAAGAGACTCGACTTTAAAAATGACAAAACTTGGTGCTTTTGGGAAGAAAGAAAAGGCTTTTATGACGACATTTTATTCAAATCTTGGGACAAAGGCTACTTTAAATCACTCGGTAAAACTGTAGATTTTAACTTGAAATCCTACCAATATAAAATGCTGAAATCTATAGACTTTTACCATTATGCCATTTCCGTGCTGACACATACAAAAACGGCCAGTTTTGTTTCCGATGAAATTTCTACAATTGAAAGCATAGACCATAAAGCTGTGGCTGTTGGCTTAAAAGAACGTTATCAGGCAAAACATGTATTTGACAGCCGGTTACCCAATGATTTCAAACCACAAAACAGCATAAATATCCTTCAACATTTTAAAGGTTGGTTTGTGGAAACGACAGAGGAAGTTTTTACACCAGAAAGGTTTTGTATGATGGATTACAACCATACCAAAACCCCTGAAACTGCTTTTTTTTATATTCTGCCATTTAGTAGAACAAATGCCTTGGTAG
>JAUIFC010000232.1 GCA_030429455.1 Bacteroidia bacterium
GATTGATGAAAAACCCCTAATCGATGAGCGATTTCATCTGAAATATTTCTATTAGCCAATAAATCTAGATAGAGCAAAAGCACTGCATCTTGGTCAAAATCAGCGTTATTTTGAAATTGATTCAAGACCATTCGACTTATACCGCAGCGCGTGGAGTGTTTAAAAATCACAACAGGCTTTTCGTTAGAGCGTTCAATAGCATTATCAATATCAGCAGAATCTTTTATAGGAACCCAGTTTAACTCGCGTTGTTCTTGTTTCGATCCAAATAAAGATTTAAATACACTCATGTTTGCAAATTTTGAACGTCAAAAATAATATTAAAGTCCTAGACTAAAAACGACAAAATGTCTTATTTCCCCTTCAATTTAAGCGACAAAATGGCAATTTTAAATAAGGTATGTTTTTTGTCTATATCAAATCGAACCAAAAAAAATTAAAAATGAATCCAAATCAATTTACAATAAAGGCACAAGAAGTCATTCAAAAAGCACAACAATTAGTGCTAGAATATGAACATCAACTCATTGAAAATGAGCACATTTTTAAAGCGATTTTAGAGGTAGATAAAAATGTAATTCCTTTTGTTTTTAAAAAATTAGGAGTCAATCAAAACCTCTTTACAGATATTCTGGACAGAACTTTACAAAGTTTTGCAAAAGTAAGTGGAAGCGACATGATGGTTTCCAGAGATGCTGGTCGAACCTTGACAGAAGCGCCAGTGATTGCCAAAAAAATGGGTGACGAATACGCTTCGGTGGAACATCTTATTCTCGCTGTGTTTAAAAGCAATTCTAAAGTTGCTCAGGTTTTAAAGGATCAAGGCATTACAGAAAAAGCCCTAAAAGCGGCGATTGAAGAATTAAGACAAGGCGATAAAGTTACTTCTCAAACAGCAGAGGATACCTACAATTCTCTTCAGAAATATGCTAAAAACTTAAATAAACTTGCCGAACAAGGCAAGCTTGACCCTGTAATTGGTCGAGACGAAGAAATCAGACGGATTCTTCAGATTTTGTCAAGACGAACAAAAAATAATCCGATGCTAGTAGGTGAGCCTGGCACAGGTAAAACGGCCATTGCAGAAGGCCTTGCTCATCGAATCATTGCTGGCGATGTTCCTGAAAATCTAAAATCCAAAAAGATCTATAATCTAGACATGGGTGCTTTGATTGCAGGGGCAAAATACAAAGGTGAGTTTGAAGAAAGGCTGAAATCTGTGATTAAGGAAGTGACTAAAAGCGATGGCGAAATTGTCTTATTTATCGATGAAATCCATACTTTAGTCGGAGCAGGAGGTGGACAAGGCGCTATGGATGCGGCAAATATTTTAAAACCAGCTTTAGCAAGAGGCGAACTCAGAGCAATTGGTGCTACGACCTTGGATGAGTTTCAAAAATATTTTGAAAAAGATAAAGCTCTAGAGCGAAGATTTCAAAAAGTATTGGTTCTTGAACCAGATACAGAAAGTGCTATTTCCATCTTAAGAGGTATCAAAGAAAAATATGAAACTCACCATAAAGTAAGAATTAAAGACGAAGCCATTATTGGAGCAGTAGAACTTT
Organism: Bacteroidia bacterium; assembly: GCA_030429455.1. Taxonomy (GTDB): domain Bacteria; phylum Bacteroidota; class Bacteroidia; order Flavobacteriales; family Flavobacteriaceae; genus Psychroflexus. The sequence continues at coordinate 1,566 of JAUIFC010000232.1, forward strand.
CTCAGCGTTATATTACCAACCGATTCTTACCGGATAAAGCCATAGATTTAATGGATGAATCTGCAGCTAAGTTACGCATGGAAATCAATTCCAAACCCGAAGAACTCGATGTTCTAGATCGAAAAATTCGTCAGCTGGAAATTGAAATCGAAGCGATTAAGCGTGAAAAAGATGAAGCTAAATTAAAACTGTTGAAGACAGATTTAGCCGACCTTAAAGAAGAACGCAATGCATTAAACGCTAAGTGGAAATCTGAAAAAGAAGTTGTAGACCAAATTCAACAGGTAAAAACAGATATTGAAGAATTTAAATTGGAAGCAGAACGTGCAGAACGCGAAGGCGATTATGGCAAAGTAGCCGAGCTTCGCTATGGCAAGATTAAAATTGCTCAGGAACAATTGGAAGTTCTTCAAAAACAGGTTGAAGAAAATTCTAATTCGGATGCTTTGATCAAAGAGGAAGTGACATATGAAGATATTGCAGAGGTCGTCGCCAAGTGGACAGGAATTCCAGTCACAAAAATGCTACAAACTGAACGTGAAAAACTATTGAACCTTGAAGGTGAATTACACAAACGTGTGGTAGGTCAGGAAGAAGCTATTCAAGCGGTAAGCGATGCTGTAAGACGAAGTAGAGCAGGGCTTCAAGACGAGAAAAAGCCTTTAGGGTCATTCTTATTCTTAGGCACAACTGGTGTTGGAAAAACAGAACTAGCCAAAGCATTGGCCGAATACTTATTCGATGATGAGAATGCCATGACAAGAATAGACATGAGCGAGTATCAGGAAAGGCATTCAGTAAGCAGATTGGTAGGTGCGCCTCCAGGATATGTTGGTTACGATGAAGGTGGACAATTGACAGAAGCTGTGAGACGACGACCATATTCAGTAATCTTATTAGACGAAATCGAAAAAGCGCATCCCGATACTTTTAATATTCTCCTACAAGTTTTAGACGAAGGACGATTGACGGATAATAAGGGAAGAACAGCAGATTTTAAAAATACCATCATAGTGATGACATCAAACATGGGAAGCCACATCATTCAAGAAAAATTCGATACTATTCCAGATATAGATGCTGCGATGGAAGCCGCCAAACTGGATGTTTTGGGTGTTTTAAAACAAAACGTTAGACCAGAATTTTTGAATAGAATAGATGATATCGTCATGTTTACACCCTTAAGCCAATCCGATATTCGAGAAATCGTCAGCTTACAGCTCAGACAATTGCAAAAAATGCTGATGAAACAAGGCATTACCATCGATGCAACAGAGGAAGCCAAAAATCATCTTGCTAAAATGGGTTACAATCCTCAATACGGAGCTAGACCCGTAAAAAGAACCATTCAACGTGAAGTGCTGAATGCACTTTCCAAAGAGATTTTAGCTCAAAAAATCACAGCCGAAAGCATCATTCTGATTGATGAATTTGATGATAATTTAGTGTTTAGAAATCAAAATGATTTGGTACAGTCTTAATTTAAAAACTAAAAAAAGGCTCTCGAAATAGAGCCTTTTTTTAAGTAGTGATTTTAGGTACAACAATAAATCATGAAAATAAAAAACTTTGTTTATTTTTCATTCAGATCTATAATTTCAATAGCTTTTTCTGCAAATCTTTGCCCCATGATTACATAGCCTTCTGCACTCATGTGTATGTCATCTTTAATTAGTTTTCCTTTTCTATTTCTGCCAGAATTTAAATCATCTGTATTAATCCATCCAAATCGAGGATTTGATTCTCCAACTTCAACTTGTATTCTTCTAATTACATTCCAATCTGGCCAAGCTTTTTTAGTTATACCAAAATCACTTAATCGTCCATTGATAAAATTGATGTCCTGTCTGCCTAAGTCATTACATAACTGATCGTATAACCCCATTAGACTCTTTTCATAGATGCTTCCATAGCCTTTTTTTGCATCTCGTTCACCTTGCATCCAAACGAGTGTAATGGTTTTTATGTTTTCAGTTTTAATTTGCTGATGCACTCGCAGCATTAAGGAGTCGTATAAGTCTGGTTCTGCCACAGCATTTATTCCTTCAGGTGCTACCCATTTTTTATACCATCTACGTATAGACTGTGTGCCTAAAGCATATTTCGCAGTGATTATCTTTTTTTTGCCATATTTTTTTTGAAGAATTGGAATAAATGATTGATTTGGTCTTAGCAATTGCATATTGGATTGACCTGACATAATAAACAAATGTTTCCCTTTCATATTTTGAGATGAACTAATATTGCTTACGAAAAGTGCTATAACTATGAAACAGAATAAAACATAGGAATTTGATTTTTTTATGTGGTAGTTCGTCGCCATTTGCATGTTAAATAGGTCTTTATGACAAGCATCTTTTTGAGGTTTAAAAAATCTCAAAAGTGTTTTTTATTCTTCAAAGTTAAAGCATTAGGACAGCAACGTCAATATTAGAATACATATAAATTTGAAAATACTTGTTCGTTGTTTTTTAGCTAATGTAAAAATCTATTTACCATCTTTTTTTTCTTCAAAATCAGATTTATTTATCCATCCAGATTTTACTTTTTCACCTTTCATATAACGCTCATAAAATCCTGCATTTCTATCTGGGACATAATTATCAAACACAGAGCAATTACCGAGTATTCGTGGGTCGTTCTGACTTTTTAATTCCTTAATAAGAATAGTCTTTAATTTATTTTTTAAAGAGGTGTACTCTTCATTATATGCAAGATTGAACAAGCAATCCTCATCTTTTGAAATGTTAAATAATTCTTCTTCAGGATGTTTGCCAAAATTAAGTTCCCAAAGGTCGGTTCTTTCTCCTTTTCGGTTTAGTTCCAAAATCTCTGTTTTAGTTGGACTACCATCTGTATTGGTATAGCCTGTTTCAGGATTGCCAGCAGGCCATCTGTCGTTTTCAAAGTTTATTAGATACATAAATCCATCTTTCACGATTCCTCTTACAGGGTAACCTACATCATTAGGTCGTCCAACATCATGGCGTTCCTGACCTAAAAGCACATAATCTTTTTCAGACGGTATAACATTTTTTTTTGTTGAATTAAATATGCTGTATAGACTCTTTCCCTGAATTGGACTCATTCCTAATTCATTCTCACTAAACCCAGTAATTTCAGCAAAAGTAGCGGCGAAGTCAACAAAACTTACATAATCTTCAATAACTCGTCCTGGCTTTTTAATTCCGTCTTTCCACATGATAGCCAACGGCAAATGATTAGAATGTTCATAGCTTAAG
>JAUIFC010000233.1 GCA_030429455.1 Bacteroidia bacterium
TTTTTTACAAACTTTTAGCTGAATCGACCAGGTTCCAGCCTGCCCCGAAGCATTTCGGGGTTCAACCCAATTTTTCATTGTTCGTCCTGCGGACGCAACGAAAACTTAGTTGTTGTGTGCCGTTTTTTATTTTCCACTCTTTCTTCTGTTATCTTCTCGACACAGCATTTGACAATTTTCGGCAGTTGTCTTTCCGCCTGAATGCCAAGGGTCAATATGGTCAGCTTCCATTTCATTTATTTCATAATGTTCCTTGCATACTGGACAAATTCCCTTTTGTCTTTCGTAGGCTTCTCGTTTCTGATTTGGACTGAATGCTCTTATGTTTAGATACTTTTCCTTTCTGGTCAGTACATAAGTGTAAATTCCTTTTTTGTTCTGAACATCTTCGTCAAGCATCAATTTGGTAATCTCTTCTTCAAGTTTCTTTGAGTCAAATTTTTGGTCTTTAAACTCATTGTACAAATCGCCCCATTGAATACCGCTCATTTCCTTACGGTATTTTGGAAAGACTGCTTTTACCCAATTAATAACCGATTGAAAATAAAGCCAAAGTTCATTTGCATTTGGTTCGTGCTGGTTTTTTGCCATATATGCTTCAATTGCATCACCGCTTATCCATTTGATTGTTGTTTCCAAATAATCTTGTCTAATTGGTGAACCTGTCATATAATCACCACCTAAACCATAAGCAGCACAACCGTTTTTACTGAAATATCTTTTAGCGTCTGAAACCCAAGAACCTGAATAAACTGCGTTTCTCAATTCTTGGTCGGTTAATTTTTCTCCTGCTATGTTGATTGTTTTAAACCACTCTAATTTTTCGCTATCAGTTCCACTACACAGATAGACCATTAGTTTGTAGTTTAGAATTTGTTCTTGTTCGTCCTTTTGTAGATTATGGAAGAATCGGTTGTTGAAGGCAAAATCGCCTTCTACAAATTGAGAAATGGAAATTGTCCGTTGCTGTCCGTCAATTACTTCAAAGTTTCCATCTTCACGGACTGCCCAATACATTACGTTTAAAGGAAAGTCTTTTGTAATTGTGTCAATTACTGCATCTCTTTGGCGGTCTTTGTAGATAAATTCTCGTTGATAGGGTGGGCGAATGTCCAATTTACCACCATAACCAATAACTCCACCTTCTTCGTTATCTTCATATCCGTTGGTCAATTCACGGACTGTAATTTCTTTAAGTTCTATATTCATAATTTCTTGTTCTTTATGAAAATTCTTGCATAGGTAACTTTTCCATTTACTAACGGTCGAGCATCTTTTACTCCTTCAAATGGAATGCCGACAATTTCTTCGTCATAACCTGCCGAAGCTGAAAGACCTAATATTTCAAACTGGTCTGGGTTGTATTTATCTAAAAAGGTGATAGGAACACCCATAACTCCTTTGTAGTCCATTGGAATATCCTTTGTTTTGTTGACATTGATAGCATCATAATTATCATAAGTAGGAAATTCTTCTGGCGTATATGATTTGTATAGGATTAAATCTTCGTGTCTTTCCTTGTAGTCTAAATTTGTAAACCAACGCACACCTTTTACTCGAATAAACTTGTTTCCATTTTCATCTATTCGAGAACCTGCTGCTGTCAACGGATAGTCATCAGGCACACCAAATTCTCTATCTCCGCTGTGAATACTTGCTCCAAGCCAAAGATTATTTTCTTTTATGAGGCGAAAGGTTTCTTTGTAAGTTATAGCGTTTACGTTGCCGATTATTATAAATTTTTTGTTGTACTCGTCAAGTTGAGATATAAATTCTCGGAATAGCGAAAACGGTGGGTTGGTTACTACTATGTCTGCTTGTTGTAAAAGTTCAATACTTTCTTTACTTCTAAAATCACCATCTCCTTGTAATTCAACAATTCCGATTTCTTCAGGGTCAGGTACGTTATTTCCGTTTTTATCACCAGTGTATTCTAAATAGATTGCTTGTTCAGAATCGTTTTCGCTGAACAAGTCCATACTTTGGCTTTTGAAGCAAGTTGTTATTAGTTTTTTAAGTCCAAGTTTTTCAAAGTTGTATGAAAAATAATGGAAGAAATTACTAACTCTTGGGTCGTCACAGTTACAGTACACTACTTTGTCCTTGAAATGATTTTTGTAGTGTTTCATTTCCTTGCTAATGTCAGTCAGTTGAGTATAAAACTCATCTTTCTTGACTTTTTTGGCTGTCCGTAAATTTGAATGCTGTGTCTCTTTACTCATCTATCTTTTTTGTCTCAATATTTTAAAATTCGGTCAATTTTGTTCCTTGTACGTTCGTTTTTTCAAATGGCACACAACGGTTTGTGTATGAAGCGTTGGGCATTTCGAAGCACCTCATTTTCAGTTTACCGTATATTTTATTAATAGCTCTAAATTTCATTTTAACCACTTATTGCCCAATGATTTATACACTTTGTTGTATGCCCGTGCTTTTTCATTTTCTTTTCTGTCAGCGTTGGGGCAGCCATACTCTTTGGCAAGTTTTGGCTTGCGCGGCTGCTTTGAGCGACTTGCCAATGTGTATGGATGCGAAGGGTAGGGAATTAAAGTGAATCAATAAATTCCTTGATATTATCCCAAGTCCAAACTCTGGTGTAAACTCCTTCTAAGTCTGTTCTATCGACAGAATAAGCCCATATACCTCTAACTTTTTTTCCTTCTTCTCTCGCACATTGAATTTCCCATTTCTGACCGCTTGAAGTCAATGAATTTTTGCTGACCAAGGCAATTACTCCATCAGAGCGTTTGATCCTTGTTCTTACACGTTCTTTCCATTCTTTGTCATACGGTTGTTTTACCGACATGTCAATGTATTCGAATGGTGATTTCGTGTTTAGAGATTGACCTTTTAATAGATCTCTTTGTTTCTCATCTTCAATTGCAAATGCAATAAAAACTACTTTTTTATCTGCCATGATATTTTTATTTAAGGTTTAAATTCTTTTGTCTTTTACTAGTCGCCAATAATGATAACCCAATGCTGTAAGTCGGCAACTTTTTGAATGCATTGCTGCGAAGTACATATGTTGTTCATCAACTGGAACAACTAAACCAACACTTGCTAATTTTTGTAAATCCTTGAAAACAGAAACATTTTTCTCATTCGCATAAGGTTCTGTAAACTCATGTTCGATAGCAGGGTCATTTGTAAACTCAAATGAAGGGTCAAGCTGAATCTGTTCTTCAGGTGATGTAAAGTATTGATTTAATCTTCTAAGAATTTCAGGCGAAACTTGGGGTGAAACTGTTCTTAATGATGTAAAGCGAGTGATGTTTGTTTTAAATACTGGTCTTTGATCCCATGGACCCAAAGCTTGGTCAATGTAGGAGTATATGCTACCTGGTGTAATATGACCTCTCAAATCTGCTGCTCCACCTTGTAATGCATCCAATAACAGATTCGTAAAAACACCGTGTCCGTTAACTTCCATAGAAGGTTCGTCTTCCTTACTCGCTGTTAGAATCGAGACGCCTTCTCCGATTTGAGCGTTCTGATTACCGCCTAATTTCGGTGTACCAAATGCACCTGAATGGCAACAGTCAAGTATGATTACACGGTTTTTGGCTTTTGATTCATTTGCAATGTTTAAGATTTCATCCATTGAAATTCCCTCATCATTTGCTGTGAAGTCAGGAGTTACAATTATTCCTCCTCCAGTATCATCAAAAAAGCCATGACCCGAGAAATAGAATAAAGCAGTTTCGCAATCCCCTGCGAATAATTCTTTAATGTGTCCCTTTAATTCTCCTTTTGTTGGAACATCAGTAAGTAAACGAACATCAAAATTAGGAGAGCCATCTCCATTAGTTTCCAATGTATTTCCAAAAGCAGAAGCATCATTGATACAGCCAAATAATTCAGCTTTCGGGTAATTATTGATACCGACAACAAGTGCTTTTCTCATATTATATCTTTTTAATGACCTTGGATAAATTGTCCCAAGACCAAGTGATTACTTTCTTTCCTTTGAGTTCAGGTGGAATTGCACCTTGATCATTCTTCTTTATGTGCATTCCGATAACAGGAATTCCTTCTTCTCTGGCACATTTGATTTCCCAACGTGCACCGCTTGAATGCCAAGTGTTTTTACTAAGCAGAACAATCATCCCGTCACAGGATTTTATTTTGGTTCTGCATTTTTGCTTCCACACTTTTTCATTCCAAGGTTGTTTAACAGACATATCAACAAAAGTGAATGGCGACCTTTCATTTTTTGCCTGAGAAACTAAAAAATCCCGATACTGCTCATCCTTAATAGCAAAGCTGATAAAGATGCGTTTCTTTATTTCCTTGCCTGTGTCTTCTTCATCCTCAAAAAGAGCTTTCAGAAGTAAGGCAACAGCCCCAGCACCAAGAATTACAGGCCACATACTCTATTTGTTATTTGTCTTTTCATGCATTAACTATTTCCTTTTTACTCTCAAACGCCTCTTTCAAAACCGCTTGCATTAATATTTGGGCGTGTTGTTCGCCTTGGGTGATTTCAAATTCCATTGCATCACACTTTTCTAACAGAGCGTTCACTTTTTGAACAATTATCCTTTGTTCATCAATTGGCGGAAGGCCAAAAAACAAATCATGCTGTAAATATTTAACTGAGCCCATATTTTTCATGGCTGTACCCTTAGCGTCTGAATTAACTTGTCCTTGTAATTGAGATTTGAACATCATAATGAAGAAATCATCAAGGATCGCATTTTGGTTGAGTCTAATTTTGAGCAACGCTTGATTAATAATACCAATTGGAGCTTCATGCGGCAGTTTATATGTTTCACCTATA
>JAUIFC010000234.1 GCA_030429455.1 Bacteroidia bacterium
CAATTGGTGTTCCTGTCGTTTTACCTTCAAAAATACCCGATAAAAATTCCACGATATCAGACTCTTTTCGTTGGGTAACTATCGCAGATTGTCCTGGTTTTCTTCTATCTAAATCCTGTTGAATTTTATCGAAATCTAAGACCAAATTGGATGGACAACCATCTATGATGCCACCAATGGCTTTGCCATGAGATTCGCCAAACGTGGTGAGTTTAAAATGTTTTCCAAATGTATTTCCCGGCATACTATTGCATTAATTAAAACCAATCTCCATTGACTTTCAAAACTTGTTCAATAACATCTCTTGCACAACCGTCACCACCATTTTTATGAGAAATATAATCGGAGACAGCTTTCACTTCTGGAACAGCGTTTTGTGGACAAGCGGCCAATTTTACAGTTTTCATGACTTCAATATCAGGAATATCATCACCCATGTAAAGCATTTGTTCGAAAGAAATATTGGTTTCAGCTGAAATTTTATTCAGATACTCCATCTTATCATGAGCGCCAAGATAAACATGAGTAATCCCTAAAGCTGTCAACCTTGATTTTACCGCTGGATTGGTACCACCAGAAATAATACAAATTTCATATCCTTGATTTACAGCATGTTTCAAAGCAAATCCATCTTTAACATTCATACTTCGTAATAGCTGTCCATTTTCAGAGACAAGGAGCATGCCATCCGTCAAGACACCATCTACATCGAAAATAAATGCTTTAATATCGTTAAGTAATTCTTTATAATTTTTTTGACTCATACAAGTTTTGAATTGAAGTTGTCAAATATCGGTATAAATCTTTGTACTGAGAACGATTTAACTGTTCTAAATGCCGCTGAATTGTGGTTTCATCACTTCGCTTTGCTGGACCTGTCTGTGCCTCTAAAGGTTTTTTTGTGAAAATCTTTTCTGCGGTCTCTTTAATTAAAGGTTTTAATATATCAAATGGCAACTCTTTTCTTGAACAAATGTCATCGCCAATATGGTATAGATGATTCACAAAGTTACAGACAAATACAGCTGCCAAATGCAATTCTTGGCGTTGTTGACTATTGACATTGTAAACTTTAGAGCCTAAACTTTCAGCTAAAAGACTTAATTTATCATAATCAGATGGGAATTCGGTTTCAATACAAAGTGGTAATTGGCTGAAGGAAACATCTTTGTCTTTAGAAAATGTTTGTAACGGGTAAAATACCGCATCCCTGTGTTTTGTTTTTAATAAAGGAACACTACCGGAAACATGAGCGACAATTGAATTTTCATTAAAAGGAATAGAATTAGCGACATTTAAAACTTTATCATCTTTTATACAAATAAGGTACAAATCTGCTTTTAAAATGTCTGAAATTGAAGTTGTTGTCGCATACTCCGTGTAATACTTTAAGCTTTCAATATCATGATTATAGACTTGAACGACTTCTGCGTTTTCAGTTTGAGCAAAAGCTTTTATAAAATGATAGGCAACGTTCCCTGTTCCTAAAACAACAATTTTGATCATGCTTCAAAAATATATTATTTCAGATGAATTTTGATTTTTGAATTATGAATTTTGATTTATCAATTTTTATTTAGGAGTCGAGAACCACGAAACAAGACTTAGGACTTAAGACTTAAGAAATTAGAGGTTAGAGGTTAGAGGATAGAGGTTAGAGGATAGAGGTTAGAGGTTAGAGGTTAGAGGTTAGAGGATAGAGGTTAGAGGATAGAGGATAAAAATATAGGATTAATTGTCAAAATCTAAAGACTGAAAGCTAAAGGCTAAAGGCTAATGGTTCATTAATAGAAAACCAAAAGTCCTCCTTCGGGGGATTTAGGGGGCAAAATCCAAACATACATTCTTTGGTTCTGTAAAAAAACGTAAAGCTTCGAATCCTCCTTCTCTTCCAACGCCAGATTGTTTGACGCCGCCAAAAGGTGTGCGTAAATCTCGATTTAACCATGTGTTTACCCAAACAATACCCGCTTGAATTTGTTGACTTAAACGCATACTTCGATTTAAATCAGACGTCCAAATGGTACAAGATAATCCATATCTGCTATCATTTGCTAAAGCTAAGCCTTGTTTTTCATCCTTAAATGGCATGATACAAACTACTGGGCCAAAAATTTCTTCTTGATTTAATTTGCATGAATTGTCCTTTAATTCTATGACACAAGGCGTCATGTAATAGCCTTTAGGGTAATCATTCAAAGTCACTCGTTCACCTCCATAAAGAATTTCGGCATCTGCGTCGGTCTTGGCATAGTCAATGTAAGATTGGACCTTTGTGATATGTTGTTCTGAAACTAAAGCTCCTAAATTAACATTGTCATGTACTGGATGACCAACTTTAAGTTGTTTTACTTTTTCAATAAAATCTGCTTTAAATTTTTCATAAATCGATTCTTCAACATAAATCCTTGAGCCGCATAAACATATCTGGCCTTGATTAGCAAATGACGACTTTATTGTGGTAGAAAGCATTTTTTCATAATCGCAATCTGCAAAAATCAAATTTGGATTTTTGCCTCCTAATTCCAGAGATAATTTTTTAAACATTGGCGCGGCCGTTGCAGCTATGGCTTTTCCTGTAGCCGTTCCACCAGTAAAGGATATGGCTTTTACTTTTGGATGTTCGACAATAGCTTGGCCTACTTCATGACCATAGCCATGAACAATATTTAATACGCCGTCTGGTAATCCTGCATCTTTACAAATCTGAGATAATAAATATGCCGTCATCGGTGTAACCTCACTTGGCTTGGCGATTACACAATTTCCTGCTGCCAATGCTGGTGCAATTTTCCATGTAAATAAATATAAAGGTAAATTCCATGGTGATATACAACCAACTATTCCGATTGGCTGCCTTAAGGTAAAATTGATGGTATCTCTGCCTTGACTTTCATGACTATCGCTCGAAAATTGTGTGATGGCATTGGCAAAAAATCTAAAATTTGAAGCTGCTCGGGGTATATCGATGGCTGTGGCAAGATGTAATGGTTTTCCATTATCCATGCTTTCAGCTAAAGCAAAATCGGAAAGGTTTTCTTCAATTAAATTCGAAATTTTTAAAAGCAATCTTGAACGGTAGTCTTGAGAAGAATTTGACCATTCGGAAAATGCATTTTCAGCAGCTTTAACAGCATTTTCAACATCTGTTTTATCACTTCTTGGAATCGTTCCGTAAACATCACCTGTGGCAGGGTTGATATTATTTATAGATTCGCCATTCGTACTAGGCTTGAAACTGCCGTTAATATAGTTTTCAATTGTTTTCATTTCATAAAAATACAAAGACTTTTAGAAATCAATAAGACATTTTCCTATAGAGTTGAATAACAAACCGCATAAAAGCATTAAAAAATCAGCAAACAACTAATGTATAAATGAACATATCGACGAAAATCCTAAATCCATTGAATGATATTTGTTATCAAAGATATTGTTTGGTTATTTTAAATGTTTAATTCATTTAGTAAAACAACCCAATCAAAAGCAAACACCAAAGTATAACAATTAACGGCCCTGCCAATCCCACCAAAATACCACCAAGTCTAAAATCTGATTGCCTTAACATTCCTGTACTAAAGGCAATGGCATTTGGTGGTGTAGACACTGGTAAAAGCAAAGCACATGAGGCAGAAAGACCAATAATCATTGGTAGCGATATGGTATTTCCTGTACCCATACTAACAACCAAAGAAATAGCAATAGGAATAAATATCGTTGCCGTAGCAGTGTTACTCATTATATTAGAAAAGATGACCGTAAACAATGCAAAGGCCACATATAGCACATAAATATTAATGCTATCAGCAGGAATCAAACTTACAAAATATTGAGCTAATCCTTGTTCTTGAACAGCTAATCCTAACGAAAGACCACCGGCTACCAACATAAGCGTATCCCATGGCAAAGCGCGTACATCGTCGGCAGTAATTATAGATACCATGGTTAATGCGACAATTGGAAGACCAGAAACTACCGCGACTGGAATACCTGTAAAACCAGAGGTTAGCCATAGCAAAAGCGTACCAACTAATATCATGAGTGTAATTCTCTTGTTCATTATTTTTCTCTTGTAAGGAATACCATCATGTGGAATTCGCTCTCTGGCAGTATTAAATATATAAGACAGGTCTAGTGTTTTAGTCTTTATTGGATTGCGTTTTAACAATACATACCAAAAAATAAAAATTAAACATAAGGAAACTGGCACTCCAAAAACCATCCATTCCAAGAAAGAAATAGAAATCCCTACACCTTCCAAAGCACCAACGACAATAGCGTTTGGCGCAGAGCCAATTATGGTGCCCATACCTCCAATAGACGCAGCCGCCGGAATACCTATCAATAAATTTTTAGACAAAGGAGAATTTGAACCTAGATTTTTTAAAATCGGAGTGATTGTCGCAATCATCATTGCGGTTGTGGCCGTGTTACTCATCAGCATAGACAAAAACGCCGTCAGTAACATAAAACCAAGCAAAATCATAGAACTTTTCTTACCAAACTTTGGTACTGTAATTTTTAGTAAATCTTTGTCCAAGCCCGTTTTTTTCATAGCTTCTGCCAAAAAGAAACCACCTAGAAAAAGCCAAATTACACTATTGGACCAAGTTTGAACATACTTTTTCACATTCTCAGGGTGATCCATTCCAATAGAAAAGACCAAAAAACCGATGATTAAAATACCAACCGCAAATGGTGGTATGGCTTCTGTAACCCA
>JAUIFC010000027.1 GCA_030429455.1 Bacteroidia bacterium
TATGTGTTTGTGCATATCCCATTTTTCCAGTCGTAATCAAAAATATATGAGCGGTCTACATCAAAGTGTTTTCCTGTGGTTTCCAGTGCTTTATTAATCGCATCGTCGATTTCGTCCAGTGGCACATTGATAAACGAGGACGCCAATTCTATCAACACCTTTTGGGTCAAATTTTGTCTGGTAATCTGTTCCTCATCCTTCTTTTTCTGAGTAATATCGTGCGAAATTCCATCAAATAAAATCACCCATCCTGTTTCGTCTTTTTTAAAACTTCCACTCGAACTGTGCCAACGCCAGGTGCCATCTTTGTGTCTTATCCTGTATTCCAAATCGGTAATGATTTCTTCGGTTAGAAATATTTCCTTTAGTCTTGTAGCACAATGTTCAAAGTCGTCAGGGTGCAGAAATTCTGTGTAAGATTTACCTATAACCTCATGACGCTCGTGGCCTAACTGTCTTTTCCAAGCGTTGGAAACATAAAGAAAATCGCCACTGATACTAATCGAGTAAAGTACATCTGTCGTGTTTTCTACAAGTTCACGGTATTTGGCTTCGCTGTTTAATAGTTTGACTTCTGCTTTTTTTCTTTCTGTAATATCCTGATGAATACCCATGGCGTTTATGGGTTTGCCATCTTCAGTCCAAGTGACTACTCTACCTCGGTCCAAAATCCAAATCCAATCTCCATTTTTATGGCGCATTCTGAATTCGCATTCATAAAAGTCTTTTGTTCCAGCACAATGAGCTTCAAATGCTTTATCGCTTTTTTCACGATCTTTTGGGTGACAAAGGTCGAACCAAGTGTCTTGACTTATGGGATTTAATTCTTGAATGGTATAACCTAGAATTTCTGCCCAGCGACTATTTATGGTGGTTTTTCCTGTCTGGACATTCCATTCCCAAGTTCCAAAATTTGCACCATCAATAATACCGCTTAACCGTTCTTGCTCTTTGGTCAATAGTTCTTGAGTATTCTTGTCTTCTGTAATGTCTATGCAGTATCCAAAATAACCCGTAAATGTATTTGAGGAATCAAAATGTGGTATGCCTTTTTCTTTGATATATCGGTATTCGCCGTCATTTCGCTTTAGCCTAAAATACATTTCATAACTGATCCTTTGGTCAAAGTTATCATTGTAATCTTTCAAGCATTGCTCCAAATCGTCAGGATGTATGCCTTCTTCCCATCCATTTATTAACTCTTCTTCAAGGGTTCTTCCTCTAAAATATAACCAAGCCTCGTTGAAATAAATGATTGTTTTATCGGGTTTAGATTTCCATATGAGTGTAGGAAACTAATTATTATAGCTTCAAGTTCTTCTTTGCTTAAACTCATTGGTTTTTTGATTGGTTTAAATCGATTTAATTCTCAAATATAATCAAAAGATTAAAAGAAGGCAAAAGAGTGCTATGTAAAAATTAGATTGAATTGAATTGCTTTTAAAATACCCAAGATTGCTTTTCAGTATTGCATGAATATATGCTATTGCATTCTGTTATTTAGCATTTAATTTAGACATGGTATTTTAGTACTGAGGAAAAGCAGCCAAGAGAATTATAAGGCTAATAGCGATTTTAATTTTTCTTCGGTAATTGGTTTCATGATATAATCGATTACGTTTGCACATTCATTTGCTTTACGAATGTCTTCTGGAAAAGTAGAAGAAGACAAGATGTAAATGGATATTTTTTTTGGCAACTTAATTTTAATTTTACTGTATTCGTCTAAAAATTGCCAACCATCCATGATGGGCATATTTAAGTCTAATAGGATAATGTCAGGAAGGTTATTTTCATCATTAGAATAGGTTGTAATATGGTTCAAAATTTCTAAACCATTTACAAATATTTTTAATGGTTGTGTATAACCAATCTTCATTATTTTCTTTTTCGTTAGCATGGCGAAAAGTGCGTCATCATCTACTAAGAAAAGTTTAGGGAGTGCATTTAAGTTCATAATGCTGCATTTTTAAATTTTACAAAAAAAGTACTGCCTTTGTCAGGTTCGCTTTCGACCCAAATTTCTCCTTCCATGGCATCGATTTGCGTTTTTATCAAAAATAAGCCAAACCCTTTTGCATCAGGGTGGTTATGAAAAACCTTTCTTATTTTAAAGAGGTTTTTCTTTGCTAAGTTCATATCTAAACCTAGGCCATTATCTGCTACAGAAAGAATGACATCTCTATTATGTTTTTCGGTTTTTATCGAGATGATTGGAGGTCGATTTGGAGATCTGTATTTAAGCGCATTGCTTATTAAATTACTAAGGATGCTGTCGATGTATTTGGTTGGGTATTCAATGAATTGAGCATTGGATAAATCTACATTTATTTTTGCATCAAAGGTGCTAATTTGACTTGATAACCCTTGTAAAATCTTATCGACATGTTTGCTTAATTCAATTTTTTGACTTCTAATATCTAAGTCTTGTTTGATTTGAATCGATTCCATTAATTCGTTAAAAACTTCGTTTAAATGGTCTAAAACAAGCTTAAGTTGTTCGATAAATTCCTTTGATTCCTCGGGGTCTTCGTTTTCGTCTATCAGGTCAACGAGCATACCTATATTTACGAGGGGTGCTCGCAAATTATGCGCTAAAATATTGCTAAAATCTATAAGCTGTTTGTTTTTGAATTCTAATTTTCGTTGATGGATTTGAGATTCTGTAACATCCATATTTACACCGATAAACTTGGTTGGCACATTGTTGTTATCTCGTAATACATGCGCATATGCTTTGATAAACCGCTCACTTCCATCTGGCCGAATAATTCTAAATAAAGAATTAAATTCTTGCTTGCCTTCAATGGCATTTTTTATATCCTCCAAAGCCTGGTTTAAATCCCTTGGATGGATACTGTTAGACCATAATTCAAAGTCTAAATCTACTTTTTCTCGATCATGACCATACAATTCGAATAAACGATCGTCCCAATTTAAAGTGTCGTTTCCTATATCCCATTCGCAAATTCCTATTCCTGCTGATGCCGTGGCTACTTGTAAGCGTTTTGCAGTAGTTTTGTATTTTTCTTTGGAATTCTTTAACTCAATCTCAAGATGTTTTCTTGTGGTAATGTCTTGAGCAACACCTTTTAAGGCAATTACATTATGTTCTCTATCTACAACAGCTTCACCTTTTGCCCACATCCAACCAATACTTTTGTCTGCTCTAACAAATCTTAACTCATGTTCGTAGGATAAGCCTTCTGATATTGCTTTAGAAACGGATTCTGTTAGTATTTTCCAGCTATCAGGCGTAAATATTTTTTCTTGTTCAGCGTAAGATGGTGGCGGTAATGATGGATCAAAACCATACATGTTATAAAGCTCTTTACTCCAAGTCACCTGGCTGTTTGCAAGGTCCAAATACCAACTTGCAAGATTGGCAATTTTTTGAGCTTCTAGCAATTGTTTAGCTTTCTGCTCTGCAATTCCTCTGGATTTAAAAAGTTCCTCTTGTGCCGTCTGGCGTTCTGAAATATTTACAAGCATATTGGCAAAGACCAACAGCATTTCTTCTTCAATTGCAGTGTATTCTCTTATGCGATTTACAGAATCGAATCCAACAAACCCAATACAGGTATTGTTAGACATCATCGGAATTGTAATTATACTTTTAATATCCTGTGAAAGGAGAACTTCTTTAAAAAGGGGATCAACATTAGGGTCTGAAGCGTCGACTATTTTTAGAGATTCACCACGCTTATGTAAGTTACCCCATTCGGGCACGCTGTCAATAGGTATGTTTTGGGAGTTTTCTATTTCTGGTTTAATCCCTTCGGCGCACCATTCGTATGTATTACTAGTTGTGCCTTTTCCCCAATTATAATTAAAAACATGAACGCGATCTACTTTGAAAAAATTCCCTAATTCTTTTAAAGCCAAATTTATCGAATCATCAACATTATCCAGTTTGGTGTTTATAAAATTTGAAGCTAAATCAATCAATATTTTTTGAATTGCGGTTTGTTTAGCAATTTGTATTTCATCATGTTTTTGCTGAGTAATATCGCGCGCTAACCCATCAAAAAATATCTCTTTGGATTCAGAATTGTTTTTTTTTATGCTTCCACTTGAATTATGCCATCTCCATGTATCGTCTATGTGTTTTACGCGATATTTTATGTCTGTTACGGTTTCACCAGTTTCTATGGCTTTTTGTAAATTTTTAAAACAGTGTTCTATGTCATCAGGATGTACAAATTCTGTAAAGGATTTACCAATGACGTCTCTAATTTCATGCCCAAGCATTCTTTTCCAGGCACTTGAGACAAATGTGAATTCGCCAACAGCGTTAAGCGAATAAATAATGTCCGTCGTATTTTCTACCAATTCTCGATATTTGTGCTCGCTCGAGATAATTTCCATATTAGATTCCAACTCCGCTTTGAGGGCTTCTAGTTTCGAAATGGTCGAATTAAGAAGTTGCTCTTTTTCTTTGGTTTTTGTCACTTCTTGATATGTTCCAATAAGTCGATATATTTTTCCGTTTTTTGCAACGGGGTTTCCTATGCAACGCACAAATTGTGTTTGATTGCTTTTTGTTTTTATAGTTAAAACTTCATCATAAGATTTGCCATTACTTATGGCTTCAGATATCAACTCTTCGAGCTTATCGGATTCACTAAAACGTCTAGCAATGTTATTTGGTAGAAAATCATTTTTATCGGTGGTTTCAAAAATTTTAAAACTTTGTTCTGTTACAATGACAGAGTTGTCTTGAACATTGTATTCCCAACCGCATGAGTTTGTCAATTCTTGTGTTTGGGTAATTAAATTATTAAAAAATCTGGATTCGGAAATATCCTTGACAATCGCCGCAATTATACTTAAGCCATTGTCCGATAGAAAATGAGCGGAAACTTCCACATCGTAATAATCCCCATGTTTTGTTTGATGGACTGTTTTAAACTGATTAGCCTTTTGTGTCTTTACAATTTCCCAATGTGCTTTCCATTTTTCGACAGTTGTCGTGGGGTTAATGTCAAACACACTAAGATGCTCTATTTCTTCCGGAGCATAACCCAAGCGTTCACAGAACAAATCATTGGCGTAAATAATAGAACCTGTTTCATCCATCCACATGACTTTAAAAGGCAGGTGTTTACAAAATTGTTCTCGGAAAATATTAAATGTTAAATCAACTTTCATTTGGTTAAGTTTGGGAAATTAATTTACATTTTTTCAATTAAGATTAAACTATGATTTGAAATACTTTACAAATGTTTAACGATTACACTAAACAGTAAAACAAAATATTCAAATTAAATTAACACTTTCATTCATTTTCGTCTAGATTTGAACTGAATTTGAAGTACGTATTTGTTAATTTAATTGCATGTCTATAAATAGATTATAGTTCTATCTTAGTTTTGACTTTGAATAAATTTAGAAACCTAGTGTTTGGCTTAAATGGTCAAAGTTTATAATTATTTTTGCAGGATATGTATGGACATTTTCAATTTAATTTCGAAAAATAATTTGAATGGAAGAATGGGATATTTATAATGTTGATAGAATAAAAACGAATAAAATAGTTCAACGTGGATCGGTTTTTAATCCAGATGAATTTCATTTGGTGGTTCACGTTTGCATCATCAATTCAAAGAATCAACTGCTTATTCAATTACGTCAACCCACTAAGAAAAGTTGGCCAAACCTTTGGGATGTTGGCGTTGGTGGAAATGCGCATAAAGGAGAAAATAGTTACCAAGCAGCAGAACGAGAAACTCTTGAAGAAATTGGCTATCCACTTGAATTGAGCTCAAAAAGACCATCATTTACCATCAATTTTCAAAGAGGATTTGATGACTTTTATCTCATAAATGCAGATTTAGACATTTCCGAACTAAAGCTTCAAACCTCTGAAGTTAAGGCCGTAAAATGGGCTTCCAAAGATGATATTCGTCAAATGATTGATAAAAAAGAGTTTATCAATTATCACTTTAGTATTATTGACATGATTTTTGACATGAAGGATCATTACGGAGCGCATGTCATGCCTTCTTAACTATTTTTCAACTGTAATTCTCTTTTTTTGCGAATGCTTTTCATTCTTTTCCAAGCCAGTTGATGCCGTTGTTTATACAACCAAAGGCAACCCAAATCCAAACCAAAGTAAAAAAAACTAATCCCACTTGGCGGATTAAAACTCGGCAGGAAATCGAAAATTCCCCAAGCGGTAGATGGCCACTTCCAGCATAAATAATTAGTGCCGATTATTTCCAAATACGCCACAGTAATGTACATGGTTAAATAAAAAAGCCGTTCTCGTCGCTTAAATTTTAGTATGGTTAAAGTTGCAATGGTCATGACAAAACCGAAAACATCGTTTTCTGCAATCAGGAAAACACTGGCGTAAACAAATACAAAAGTGGCCAATACAACTTCCAAAATTCTTCTGTGTTTTATAATCGAAGATGCCTTGGAAAAATATAAAACAGCGATATAGACCAGAGCATGACCAGGGGGCACATAGTGAGGTACATTTTCCAAGCGATACGTGTACATGCCCATAACTATCGAAAATAAATATTCGCCTGCAATAGCAATAAGAATGGCATAAAGCATCTGCTCTTTGTTGCGTTTAGGTACGTTGTAAATAACAAATGCAGTAACAATAAACATCACAATATTCGCATACCATTGCGCGTGTTCTGTCATTTCGACAAAAAAATAACTGTCTAAAAACAGTCCTGTAATCAGATATAAGTATAAAAGCCCTAGACTTTTTCCTGTAGCATACCAAGGTGATTTAGTGGCTAATAAACTCATGCTGCGAAAATAGTCAACTCCATAACATGCACACTATGTTTCAGCCTATTAAAATCAATGATTAAAGTAATGTTTATCTATTGCTGAATGATTTTTCTATTTTTACATCTCATTGAAATTTCAAAAATGAAAAAAATATTCTACGCCGTTTTAATCTTAGTTTTTTTGATCATCGGTTTCTTCGTTTGGTTTACTAAGTTTTACCTTGTAATTCCAGAATTAAATGTCACCAAAGACATGTCCGAAACTGAAAGAGTTGAAACCATAGATAATTGGTTTTCACAACTTCAAAAAGAGGACAAATTTAATGGTGTTGTTTTTATGTCTAAAAGCGGTAAGGTGCTGCTTTCCAAAGGCTATGGTTTTACAAATTATAAGAAAGACAAGAAATTGACAAATCAATCTTCATTGCGTCTTGCTTCAGTTTCAAAGCAATTTATGGCAGCAGCAATTTTGATTCTTGTCGAAAATGCCAGACTAGATTTGGATGAAAATATAAGTTCTTACCTATCAGACTTTCCTTATAAAAATGTAACAGTTAGGCATTTGCTCAATCAGACTTCTGGAATTCCTGATATTTATATGGACTTAGCTGAAAGCCATGAAGAAAGCATAGACCTGTTAACTAATCAATTAGCAGTTGAACTTTTGGTTAAAAATCCTAGAAAAATGGAGTTCAATCCTGGTGACGAATTCCAATATTCCAACACCAACTACATCTTACTAGCGCATATAGTGGAACTATTGTCAGGGCAATCCTTGGAAAATTTTATGCTCAATGAAATGTTCGAACCCCTAGGTATGAAAAATACAAGAATCTGGAATTTAGTTTCAGAAGAGTCTACATTTCCAAACAAAGCTGACGATTTTGATAATGCTTTAGGCAATGCTACTGAAATTAAGCCATCATTTATCGATGGCGTTGCTGGCGATGGTGCCGTATTTAGTTCTGCTGAAGATATGTTAATTTGGGATAGGTTTTGGTATGAGAACAACTTGATCAGTCCATCCGTTCTCAAGGAGGCTTTTAAAACTCCAAAGCTAAAAAATGGCAAAGCTTCTGATTACGGATTTGGTTGGGTAATTACCGAAAATGGTACGTGGCATAATGGAGCGTGGCTAGGAGCAAATACCATCATCATGAGAAACACGATTAAAAAATCGTGCATGGCCATTTTCGACAATTCGTCTAATGTATTTTTTGACGAAATTTTAAAAGAATTGGGTAAATTAGGTAAAACCTAAAGTCTATAATTTTGAAAGAATTTATGAATTGATTTAGTTTGTAATCATATGGTTATCAACTCACTCAAAGATGTATTTTACTGCTTTTTTGTGATTACTATATTTGAAGACTGAATTGAATTTTTACTTATGAAGAAAAAAAGAAACATAGGCATATTGATTTTCAACAATGCCGAAGTATTGGATTTTGCAGGGCCTTTTGAGGTATTTTCAGTAACGTCTGAATTAAACAATCATGAACTTTTTGATGTATTTACGGTGGCGCAAACGATTCAGCCTATTACTGCCGTGAATGGCTTGTCTGTAAATCCTAACTACGATTTTTCAAATTGCCCACCTGTAGATGTTTTAATTGTTTCAGGAGGTTTTGGGACTAGAAAATTGGTTGAAGACAAACATACTTTGGATTGGATAAGTCAAGTTCATAAGGCGACGGAATACACCTTAAGCATTTGTTCAGGTTCCATGTTATTAGGAGCTATTGGAATTTTAGACCATCAGCCATATTGCACACATCATCAGGTTTATGACCTTATGACTAAACTCGTACCAACAGGTTTGCCTCAAAAGAACAAACGATTTGTAAATTTTGACAATGTTTATACCTCTGGAGGTATTTCAGCTGGAATAGATTTGTCATTTCATATGGTGGAAAAACTTCATGGAGAACACATTGCGAATAACACAGCGAAATATATGGAATATGAAAGGTAGAGTGTATTTTATTTTTCGCCAATTGAAATAAAACTTAATACTTTTCATAAAAAATATAAATCTACCTAACTTTCCATAATGAAATATTGTGTTGCACTCCTTTTCATTTTTCAACAAAAAACACATCAAGTTTAATATGAGCAATTATGAAACTTATTGCCCCAAAAACACATTAGATTGGCGGGATTGGTTGCAAAAGAATCATATAGAAAAGGATTCCATTTGGTTAGTGTTTAACAAGAAAAACACTCCTAACTTCAATTTAACTTGGAGCGATGCTGTAGATCAAGCCCTTTGCTTTGGTTGGATAGATAGCACAAAAAGGTCGATAGATAACAAATCTTACAAGCAGTACTTCTGTAAACGAAAAGCCAAAAGCAATTGGTCTAAAGTAAATAAAAACAAAGTCAAAACACTAATTGATCAAGATTTGATGGAAGAAGCTGGTTATCAAAGTATAGCTGTAGCTAAAAAAAATGGATCATGGACAATTTTGGATAAAGTAGAAGCTCTTGAAATCCCTGAAGATTTAGTTATTGAATTTAGCAATTTCAGTGGTTCGGCTGAATTCTTTGACAGTTTAAGTCATTCAGCTAAAAAAGGATTATTGTATTGGATTGCTTCGGCAAAACGAACAGAGACCCGAAAAAAAAGAATTCTAGATATTGTTCAAAATGCAAGTCAAGGTTTAAAACCTAAGCAGTTTCTTTAAAGAATAGTTTTGACCAATTCAAAAAATCAATTGTCAAAATCTTCTCAGCAATAAGGTTTCGACAATTATTTTTTCGTAGTTTTAGTCCATTAATACCATTTGTGATTTTACATTACTTTAAAAGTAATTGATGATTGTTTTCTTTATACAATACAGAAAAATAAAGCACAGCAAGATTAAAGAATTGATTTGTAGTCTTGAAGTGCCTTTAGTTGCAAAGAAATCGAGACATTACACCTGTTGTTTTACTATTAATTTTTGCAATTCAATGTCTATCCAAAACCTATGAGGTTATTTTTTCTACTAGAGACGTTGACAGACAATTGTTTTCCAAATTTTAAAGTTCAAATTCTAGTTCTAAGTCAAGTCCATATTCCTGAGAATTTGCACAAATTGAAATCAACTGTTCTCTATATTCATTTTCTTTACCGATTTCCACAATCCCTTTCGTGGCATTGTAATACATTGTAGCAATACTATTATAGTAGGATTCGTCCCAATATCCAAAGTCTCTAATTATATCTAGGCAACACATTACATAATGTAATTCTAATTCTATATTTAATTCAACAATCTTCAATTTACGAATTTCCTGAATCAGTTTTTTGGCCTCTTTTTCTCTAAGAACCATTTGATTTCCAAATGGATAAACATATTTCTCAATTTGAGATTTATATTTCTCTGCCAGTTTTTTTATGTCGCCAGTCGCATATATGTCTAGAAATTCTTTAGCTCTTGGAATTTTCTTGTACATTTCAGAAATTAATTTCATTATTTCCGTTTTGTCCATTTTTTTTAACTCCTTATTTACTTCTCTAAGTCCCATATGTATTTTTAAAATGCCTTTATATTCTTGATGAGTGGTTTTTTATGTGTCCAGCCAAAAAATCTAAAAACAAATAATTTGACAATAAATACCAAATTGTCTAAAGCTTTTCAATTATTATTTATTTTCTAATAAAATCGCTGACAAAGTAACTTAAAGTTTTCGCCGTCAAGTTATGTTCGGAAGGGATTCCTTCACAAAAATGAACGTATTGTACAGCCATTTTTTTTAGCATATTGATAAAATTTCGCATTTCGTTAACAGTAAATCCACTTGTAGTTTGTGCACTCGCATTAAAATTTTCAAAACTGTCACAATCTATTTCTAAGCCAAAATAATCATTCAAAAAGTTGGTGCCATGTTTTAATTTTCCAAGTTTTTCCATGGGATTGTAATGAAGAATATCCTCGAAATAAATACCTTCGATATAAGGTTTGTCAGACACGTAATCGAAAATATATTGTGGTGTATAGGCTTTATGAATACCGAAGATGTAGTATTTTTGAATCAGTTGTTGTTCTAAAGCAAAGGAAAATCCATTGCCAGAGTGTCTGTAGTCTGTTCGTCTTAAGTCCGTGTGGGCATCGATATTTAGGATGTTTAAGGGTTGATTGAAAGCCAAATAATAACCTTTGATGATGCCGTAAGCGTTATTGTGACCACCGCCAATAATAATTGGTGTTTTGCCAACTTTAAATATTTGAGAGATGGTTGTGGATACTTTGTGGTCAATCTGTTCGACGATATCGCCGAGATAAACGTAATAGTCTTTTTGTGTTTCGTCCAGTGTTTTAGCATCCTCTAATTCGTCGTTGCAATCAATTTCGCCTAAAATAATTATATCCGAACTGGTGTTATGTTTGTTCTCTTGTATGTTTAGAAATACACTTAGAAAATTATTCCACATCAATTTTGTGCCTCTTTTCCCATGATTGGTATAAACGCCAATATCTTCAGGAATTCCGAGCAGTACGTATTTTTGTGGTTTTTCATGTAATTGGCGAATATCTTCTAAAAAGTCTATATGTTCACCAATTTTGCTTTCGCCATGCCTTTTGTTGGTGTATTCTTCAATTTTGGTTTTATCTAAGTATTTAATGTGATTCATAATCGAATTTTTTTCCGTTAATCCAAACTTGATCAATGCAATTTTCACCATAAGAATATGGAAGGTAATTGTATGATGTAATGGGTTTTGTAATTATAAAGTTAGCCAATTTTCCTTTGGAAATGCTACCAACTTTTTCTGATAGCTCTAATGCAGCCGCCGCGTTTATGGTTAGTGCATTAATGGCTTCTTCTGGCAATAATTTCATTTTAATGCAGGCCAATGACAATATCGAATTCATGTTTCCATTTGGAGTACTTCCTGGGTTATAATCACTTGCCAAAGCAAGCGGTAGTCCTTCGTTAATCAAAGTTCTGCCTGGCGTGTAAGGTATTCCGAGAAAAAAAGAACAACCTGGCAAGGCCACCGGAATTGTATCCGAATGTTTAAGCTGTTCGATATCTTCGGCAGTTAATACTTCTAAATGGTCTATGCTTACAGCATTATTTTCAACAGAAACCTTAACACCACCAAAAGCGTTAAATTGATTGACGTGAACCTTTGGTTTTAATCCAAATTTCGCTCCAGCTTTCAAAATTCTGTCCGTATCTACTAAATCAAAATAGCCTTTTTCGCAAAAGACATCGATGTATTCTGCAAGGTTTTCTTTAGCAACATATGGGAGTGTATCTTCAATGATTGAAGTGACATAGTCTGTTTTGCTGTTTTTAAATTCTGTTGGTAAAGCATGTGCTGCGAGATAGGTGCTTTTGACAGGAATCGGAGAATTTTGTTGAAGTCGCTTTATGACTCTAAGCATTTTTAGCTCTGCCTCATGAGATAGTCCGTAGCCACTTTTTATTTCAATAGCACCTGTGCCTAAGGCAATTAAACGGTTTAATCTTTTAAAGGCTTCTTGGAATAAACATTCTTCGTCAGCATGTTTTAATTTTTCTGCAGAATTTAAGATGCCACCACCTCTTTCTGCTATTTCTTGATAGCTCAAGCCTTTTATTCTGTCCGTAAATTCATTTTCTCTGCTGCCCGCAAATACAAGATGAGTATGCGAATCGACCCAAGTTGGGAGAACAATTTTACCCTTTAAATCGATGATTTCATCTTGAGAACTAGACCTGAAATCCTTCATCTCACCAAAATCAACGATTTTATCATTTTCTATGCTGAGGAAAGCGTTTTCTAAGCTTGGCAAATGCGCCATATCCGTACCAGCGACCAGTTTAATTGTATTCCGTCTAACTTGAATTAAATGTTTTATATCGGTAAAATGCGTTTTCATTGTATGAATAACTACTATGTTTTATTAATTTGCATCTAGCAAAAATGAGTAGTTAAAGCTAAGCAAAATTTTTAATAAAATAGAAAATGACGAATAAAATACGAGGTGTAAATACGATATGTGTTCACGAGGGCGAGGTTGAGGATAGACAATACAAAGGTGCTATTTCGCCAATTTTCACAACAACAGCTTACGCATACCATAACGAAGGCGATTCGCCGTATCCAAGGTATTTCAATACGCCAAACCAAAAGCAGTTGTCCAAAAAAATTGCGCGATTAGAACATGCTGAAGCTGGATTGATTTTAGGAAGTGGTATGGCTGCAGTAAGCTGTGCCATACTAAGTGTTTTAAAATCAGGAGATCATGCTGTTTTTCAAGATCAGATTTATGGAGGTACGAGAAATTTTATTAAAAAAGAATTGGAGAGTTTCAACATAGAAAGTGATTTTGTGAATCTTACGGATTTGGCCTCTGTTGAAAAATTAGTAAAGGAAAACACGAGATTAATTTATTTGGAAACACCTTCAAACCCATTATTGGAATTGGTGGATTTGGAAGCTATTGCAAATTTTGCAAAACAACATAATCTTATCAGCATAATCGATAATACTTTCGCCACGCCAATCAACCAATGTCCGTTAGATTTCGGTGTCGATATTGTCTTACACAGTGCGACTAAATATTTGGGTGGTCATAGCGATATCACCGCAGGAGCAATTGCTACATCAGAGGAATTAATGCTGCCTATTCTTTTAAAGGCTAGAAATTTTGGAGGCAGTTTAGCCGATCAAACGGTATGGTTGTTAGAACGCAGCATGAAAACGCTAAATTTAAGGGTAAAACAACAAACATACAATGCACAATTATTAGCCGAATATTTGGAGAAACAAGATTGGGTCGAGCAAGTAAATTATCCTGGTTTAGTTTCTCATCCGCAACATCAATTAGCAAAATCTCAAATGACTGGTTTTGGTGCTATGCTTTCGTTTAGATTAGAAAAAAATATCGATCCGCTTAATTTCTTAAATGCTCTAGAACTTATTAAAGATGTGTTGAGTTTGGGAGGTGTTGAAACAACAATTTTGTCTCCAGCAAAAACCTCACACAGCTTATTGACCGAAGCCGAAAGAAAGAATCAAGGTATTGATAATCATTTGCTTAGGTTGTCTTGTGGTATAGAGGAAGTTGAGGATTTGATTGACGATTTTGAGGCTTGTATTCAAAAAATAAGATAAAACTATCAATTTGAATACGCTATAGTTTTTATCTATTTAGCTATAAAAAATTACAACTTAATTTTAAGAATTAACCCTTATTGAAGTTCTATTTTTGCAATATAAATAAAACTTTAAAACTTAAAATTATGTCTATTGTTGGAAAAAAATTCCCTGATTTACAAGTAAATGCCATGACAGATCTTGGTGATACAGTAAAAATTAATGTATTAGAAGAAGCTGTAAAAAACAACAAGAAAGTCGTACTATTTTGGTACCCAAAGGACTTTACTTACGTATGTCCAACTGAATTACATGCTTTTCAAGCTGCTTTGCCAGAATTCGAAAAAAGAAATACACTTGTTATAGGTGCGTCTTGTGATACAGCAGAAGTTCACTTTGCATGGTTAAATACGTCTAAAGACGATGGTGGTATCGAAGGTGTAACTTATCCGCTTTTGGCAGATTCTAACAGAAATTTGAGCAGCCGCTTAGGTATCTTAGATATCACTAACGAACGATATGACGAAGAAACTGGCGATGTTACTGTCGATGGCGATAATGTAACCTATAGAGCTACTTACCTTATCGACGAAGAAGGTACTGTATTTCACGAGGGTATCAATCACATGCCAGTTGGCAGAAATGTAAACGAATTTTTGAGAATGATTGATGCGTTTACACACGTACAAAAGCACGGTGAAGTTTGTCCTGCAAACTGGGAAGAAGGCAAAGAAGCCATGCAAGCGAGTAGAGAAGGAACTGCTTCTTACTTATCTGGAAATTAGTAGATATTAAATTAAAAATTGGCACACTAGGTTGGAAGGATGATGTTGAGTGATGGAGCACTTAGTGTGACAATTTACTGTCGAACTTTAAAAACGAAGTATTATGTTTAAAGAATTAAAAGAAGACAATTTAGTCGAAGAACTAAATGACAACGAAACAGTTGTGGTTCAATATGCTGCCAGCTGGTGCGGAAATTGTCGATTGATGAAACCAAAATTTAAAAAATTGGCATCAGAAAATGAAGGCATACCATTTATCATTGTAGATGCCGAAAAATTTCCAGAATCTAGAAAATTAGCTAAAGTAGATAACCTACCTACGTTTGCTACATTTAGAAACGGAAAATTTGTTAATCAAGTTCAAACCAACAAGTTTGACTCTTTAAAAGAACTAGTAAATGAAGTTACCAATAATTAAACATTTACAGAAAAACAACGATTCTGATAAATTACAGAATACGATGGATGTTTTAGAATCGTTCTGCGAACACCGCTCTGTAAAAGAGAACGAAATGGACGTTGTTGGCGAACTTATTACCAACATTGCTGGAGCCATAGAAATGGACAAGATGGTAAAAGACGGAATGAGCGAAAGAGACGCTGCAAATACGTTTGCAAAACGTGTATTGGGCTCTATAGATCAGTAGGTCTATTACTCAAAGGGTAGTATAAAACTAGGCTTTGCAATAGTTGTAGAGCCTTTTTTTATTTCAATACTTCTATCCACTTTTCTTTAATGACATTCCAACTGAATAGTTCAGCTTTATCTCTGGCTTGCCGAGATATCTGGGTTGACAATTCTTTATGTTTCATTAATTGAAGAATTGAATTCACCATTGCTTCCTTATTATTAGGTTCGGTTAATAAACCTTGCTTTTCATCTTTGATTAAAAAAGGAATGCCTCCAACATTTGTGCTCACTACCAACATTCCTAATGCCATTGCTTCGATAACGGAGACTGGCGTATTGTCGATGTTTGTTGTATTCAAAAAGAAATCAAAACCTTTAGAGTGTTCTATCCATTGGTCTTTTGTGAGTTGTCCTGTAAATGTTACTGGGAGTTGTTTTTCTTCAACATACGTTTTGCAAATTTCAAAACTGTCATCTTTTTTCGGGCCAACCATGCTTAGTTGAGCTTCAGGATAGGATTCTAAAAGTAATTCCAACGTCTTTACAGCGAGAAGAGGATTGTATATTTCAGCAAAAGCTCTGACCCATAAAAGATGTGGTTGAGGGTTTGACCTTTTTTTAAATGCATAATTTTCAATGCTTAAGGCATTTGGTATTTTAATGATGTTTTCAATTCCTTTTTCTTTAAAAAAATCGAATAAAAAATCTGAAGGAGATACATTCATTTTTGCATTTTGCAAGAGTTGAAGAACTTGAGTTTTATTCTTTTTAAATCGAATAGGAAGATTGCCACCATGTAAAATGAGGATATAAGGAACATTAAAAAATTTGGATAATTTAGCTGAAAAATTGGCGAACCAAAATGCTGTTGTGCTGTAAGTGTCTATTAAAGTGTAATTTACATGCTTGTGATGTTTTACTACGGCTAGCAACATATCTGTAAAACGTAAAAAAATATTTTTTTTAGAAGAATAAGCAAACACGCTGTAGCCTTCGTCTTCTAATGCACTGGTCATGGTGTCGATTAGCGTTGGGTTGAAACCTTTGGAAGATAGTTTGTTGCCTAAATAAAGGATAGATTTATTTGCCATTTTTTTTCACATGAACGCTTAATAAGGCCAATCCGTAAAACACTCCTGGCGCTGCTATTCTCATTGAGGAGTGGCTTATGGTCAAAAACCAAAACAACAAAAACGGAATGATAAAAATATTTCTTGTATCGGAAACGTAGTGGAATAATGGAACCCCAATGAGTAGCAATATGCTCAGCAGGCCAAAAGCACCATGTTCTGACAACAATCGGGTTACTTCATTATGTGAAGCTTTTATGATTCCAGTCGCTTCCAATCTGTAAAATTTTCCCATTCCCGCGCCAATTCCAAAAATTGGATTTTTTGTAAAAAGTTCTAGCTCACCTTCAATCAGGTCGACTCTACCTGTACTGAAATCCTCCTGTTTTACACCTTTGGCATTTCTATTTGTGTATTTGTTGTATAGCATGTTGTTGGTTTGTGTTAGGCTCACAATCCAAACCGCAATGGCTGCTAAACCTATCAAAATAAGTCTAAAAAGCTGCTTCGCTTTTATATACTCTTTTGTGAAATTAAAATAACTTACTATAAACACAGCAGACATAATTAAAGCTGTAAAAACACCACCTCTCGACAGTGTAACCAAAGCTCGGTAACTAAAAAAGGCAAGTAAGGCGTACATCAAAAGCCTAAGGTAAATGTTCTTGTAAGGGATAAATAGTCTTACAACAAGCGCAAACATGCCCAATCCTAAAATCGTCGATACTTGATTAGGGCCATAACCGCCTGTGGCTGCAAAGTTCGCGTCTGCTCCTGTGACAACTTCTTGTAAATCTGGTGTGTAGAAATATAAATAACTCACCATTGCTATTATAGGGAGGACAATGACATCCAAAAGTTTGAGATAAGTATTTAAATTAGTCTGTCGTTTGTAGCAAAACATAGCTGTAAAAAACAAGGATAAAGGCCCACTAATATTAAATAAGATATTTTTTCTGAAATTTATGTCATAAGTAACACTAAGGTAGGTCACTACGATACCCGGAATTAGCAACAGCAAATAAATGACAAACA
This sequence comes from Bacteroidia bacterium, assembly GCA_030429455.1. Taxonomy (GTDB): domain Bacteria; phylum Bacteroidota; class Bacteroidia; order Flavobacteriales; family Flavobacteriaceae; genus Psychroflexus. Next base: position 17,358 of record JAUIFC010000027.1, read on the forward strand.
CAACAGTTTTCTCTTTAAAATCATGAAAATATAAGCCTATGATTACCAAAAGAATAACTGTGTATTTTCCAGTCTCGTAAAACACAACACCTTTTGTCATTCTAAAAAAAACTTCTGCAGCTGCAATATAACAGACAGCTTCTAGGACAACAATTGGCTTATCACTATTGATAAGAATTCTAATGATAAAGTAAATAATGCAACCCGTAGCATAAAGTAAGGCAAATGGCTTAAATAAGTAAATCAAAAAACCAATGAGCATGTGAAACAGCACAAGGTATAAGAAACGCAATTCCTTTGTTCTCGTAATGTTTTTCTCTAAAATTGAAATGACAGACATGCTATTACAAAACTATTTAATTTTAAGAGATACAAGGTTTACAATTTCTGATAAATATTAATGATATCCTCTACTATGTTGTCAGGATTGAATTCCGAATATACTTTTTTAAAAAGTAACTCTGCATTCCTTCTCGCTTGTTCTTTGTTTTGGATTAAGTCTTTGAGATGTTTGCTGAGAGATTCATAGTCCTTAGGTTGAAACAGTTTCGCAAAATGCTTGACGAGTTGAGGACATTCACCGACTTCTGTTACTGCAATTGGTACTTTAGCAAGCGCATATTCGATTAAACTTAATGGTAAACCTTCTGACGTTGAAGTTAAAATTCCGATGTCTGCTAGTTTTAAATAGTCGTGTATATTTTGCTTTAACCCATAAAAGAAAACATGTTTTTCAAGCTTATTCTTTTTTACGTAAGTCATCAACTTCTTATAGTATTCGTCTTCTTCGCTAAACTTTCCAAATAGATGATAAGAAACATCAATCTTATTTTTTCTTAGTATATTTATGGCTATTAATCCAGTAAGATGGTCTTTTGGATGTCTTAAATTCGCAACATGAATTATTTTAAAACTTTCTTCACTGCCTAATAATTCTTGCTTGTCTAAATGAGTTGTGGAATGTTCAAAACTAATGAAGTTATTGATTTGCGTCACTCTTGAAACGGATAGATTTTTTTTACACCACGACACTAAATTTAAATTAACACAAATCGCCTGATCAAATAGTATTGAAGCAAATTTTAGGACAATTTCATATACCGAAATGTGAGAACCTCTTTCGCCATTATGATCGTGCCAAACTATTTTTGTTTTAGGCAAACTGACTTTTAACAAACATGCCGTAAAAAATGAAGACCCGTGAGCATGAATGATATTCAACTTATGTTTCTTAATAAACTTTCTTAATCTAACTATTGCATTTAGGTCAAATACATGTGTTTTGTTTAAAATGATTAACCTTACAGCATCTTCTATTTCATCTTTAAGCGGTCCATCATTTCGTGTAGAGCATAGGGCGGAACATTCAATTTTTGAAGATAGCTTGTTAGCCAATTGTACGGCCATTTTTTCAGCACCGCCAATTTCTAAGCTATCAATCAATTGTAAAACTCTAACTTCCAATTGTGTTTCAGGTTATAAAACTCTAGAGAATCACAAAGTTAATACTATTTTTATTGAATTACTTTTTAGGAATTTTGAAAACCCTACTGTTTCAAATTTTGCTACTTTAAAGTTGAAGGTATAATTTTAAACATTCATTGGCCCAGAGATTAAAGCATCCAAATCAGGATCTTCCATGCCTTCTACTACAATTTTTTGATTTGTTTTATCCCAATTTACACGTCTTCCAGTTTTGTATGAAAGAGAAGCCATATGAGCTGAAATAGCTTCTTCAAAACCTTCTTGTATGCCGCAACTCACCGAAGTGCCGTTTCTTATGGCGCTTATCCATTCTCTGATGTGGAGGTGAGTGCTATCTACTTGTTTGCCATCTCTATAGGTGTATAACAATCCCTTTTGAGCAAAATATTTGGCTGTTGCCGAGGTTACGCCGTCGACGCCTTTGGTTCTTGGATCATAAGAATACAAGGGTGTTTCGCTTTCTATAATGTTGTTTTCGAAGAAATCTTCATACCTCGTAGAATTTCTGTCTGGATAAACCTGTAAGCTATTGCCAAGCTCCAGAGTCGCATCGTGCCCCATGAGTTTGGTAGGCCTCCAATAACTATTTCCTAATGTTGCACTGTAAAGAAAAGTCATTCCTTTTTCTTTGCCATTCTTCTGAGAATTTCCAGTTGAATAGTCTGGGAATTCCATAGTAACGTTCATAACATCAGGAACTTCTCTGCCATCTCTATGTGTATAAACACCGCCTGAAGCCATGACAGACGTTGGGATGCCCATTTTAAGAATGCAGTTTATTCTGTCATAGTCATGGGTTAGCAAATCTCCAGAAAGCCCTGTGCCGTAAGCCCACCACTTACGCCATCTGAAAAGATGCTCAGCATTGAAAGGAATTTTTGGAGCATTGCCTAAAAACTGTTCCCAATCGACCGTTTTTGGATTTGCTTTTTCGTTTATCCAGTATTGCCAGGCACCATTGTCGTCATTTCTGTTTGTAGAAGCTTCGATTAATGAGACGTGACCTAATACATTTTTGTCGACAATGTCCATAGCGGTTAAGAAACTTAAGGTTTGTCTGTGTTGATGTCCAACTTGAAAAATCACATTTGGATTCTCTTCAACAGCATTTTTAAGGTCGAAAGTCTCCTGTACTTTGTGCGTCATACATTTTTCGACATAAACATGTTTTCCTGCCTTAATAGCATCTATCGACATTGGTGCATGCCAATGATCTGGTGTAGCAATGATGACAGCATCGACATTTGGGTCGGCTAATAAATCTTGATACCGGCTGTATTTTTTTGGTTTGTTATCATCAGTCGTTGCAGCACCCATGGCTAGGTCGGCATGTTCGCTAAAAACATCGCAAACTGCTGTAAATCTTATGTTTAAGTTCTCCTGTTCCAAGAATGTTTTAAGGCGCTTATCGTATGGATTTTCTAAGACTTCTTGATTCGCTTTTTCTAGCCATTCTGGCTCTGCATAACCTGCTGCACGCATTAAATGCCTTCCTCTTCCACCAGGACCAATAATCCCAATTCGAATGGTGTTTCCATCCATAGATCCAGTTGTAGAAGGTGCTTTTGCTTTGATATTTAGTTCGCTTAAGATAGCTCTTTTAACTTCTTCCTCTTCAGATTTTTTTACAACGTAACCCCAAGAAAATAAACCCAATATAGGCAATGAGGCTAATCCTTTTAATAGATTTCTTCTTTTCATTTTCCTTTGTTTATATACCTGTTAATACCTATGATATGATCTGTTGGAAAAAATGCCAACACAAATAAAGCGACAGCTTCAATTAACGTTTTATTTATAAAAAGATAATTGCCTTCGACAGGAACAACGGAAGGTTCGAATAATGGCGGATGTGCCAAATAATAAAACAATACTAAAACACCTCCAAATAGGGCTGCATATTTACCGAATAATCCTAAAATGAGGCATAACCCAATTAAAAACAAACTCCACATATTCAAAAAGTCGACGACTCCAATTAATCCATCGGAGGCCAACCATTGAAAAAATCCCGGAAATAACCCATCTGCACTCGTCAAATAGCCTTTTGCTGTCCAAGAAGGGTTGGCAATTTTTGTTATACCTTCATACATCATGTGCCACCCTATCAACCACCTTAGTAGAACAAGAGCACTGAGTTGTCGTGATCTGTAAATTTGTGTATCCATTGGTTATTATTATTTCTCTTTTGTTTGCTTAAGTCGTTTTAGATTTGTTTTGTAATTCAAGCATAAAAAACACTATTGAAGTTTAACAATTAGTTATGTTAATTTCGTTTAAATTGTTAACAAATTTACAAAATTGAAACTTAATTTAAGAGGAATTGAAGGTTCATTTTCTTCAAACATTGGAACATTTTCAATCCATTTTTATGTGAATTAGATGTTTTAGAAAAACACCTAGTTGAAGAAAATAATTAGGGTTATTATACCATTTGTGATTTGAAATTATAAATAGTACTTTATGGTCTCTTTTACTAAATAATGAAGAAACGAACAGGTTAACTATCTTTTCTTCATTTTTATGAGGTATGCATTTATAGGTTTCTAAAGCGCTCTATTCTTTATATTTTCAATTATTTTCAAAGCAACTTCTTTGGAAGACAAATAGTTTTGACCAGTTATGACATTACCTTGCACTTCTACATAAGGCTGGTTTCTTGGAGCATACTTAAATATTCCACCTCGTTCTTCAATTGTTTTTTGAATTAAAAAGGGAAATTGCTCAAAATATAAAGCGCCTTCTCTTTCATAGGTTTCAGGGTAGCCACTTATTGTTTTTCCTTCTACGAGGTATTTTCCGTCTTTGGTCTTTAAGTTTACAATGCCAGCCGTCCCATGGCATACTGAGGAAATAATACCTCCATTTTCTTCATAAATGGCCATGGAAATGTTTTGTATGTCTTTATTTATTGGGACATCATACATGGCACTTCCACCACCAATATAATGTACAGCCTGGTAGTTTTTAGGAGTTATTTGATCTGGTCTTTTTGTATGTTTCAATTGATACATAAATTCCTTATTGTAAAGCAATTTTTTATGAATAGAATCGGAGGTGTTGATATAGGCCAGTGGAATACTACCACCCTGAGGACTTACAAAATCCACTGAAAATCCTGCTTTCATAAACGTATCATAGGCATTTACGATTTCAGAAAAGCTGTTTCCCGTTGGGAGGTTTGATGTGCCATGAAATGAAGCATTGGAAACGATAAATAAAATTTTGTGTTCTGTTTTTGTGCTGGATTCTCCGCTGGCTGTTTTACTTATGATCTTCCATTCATGGTCTATTTTTTTCAATAGAAACATATCAATATATCTTAGATTTTTTTCTGGGATCCAAATTTCGGCCTTAGCTGTTGCAATATTTTTGAAATAATCAACATCTAAAACAGTTCCATGTCTTCCTGTAAATTCTCCAGTGTTTTTATTCTTATACCAACTGATATATTGATGTATGGGAACAATCCATACATCTTCATCCTTTTTGTCTAAATACAGATTAGCGCTTTGATGAAAGGCTTTTTCAATAAGTCTTGGATCATTATAGGAGGTGCCATTAATGTAATTCAGGAGGGTTTTTTCGATAAGGTCTTTTTCAGTTTGCGCATTAATTGACATGTTAAGACTAAGAAGTCCCATGAGTAAAAAGAAATGTTTCATTTGTATTAAATTTAAGTTGGTTTATTATTTGTTTTATTTGAATGAATCTAAGGGGTTGCAGAGAGAATTAATCTTCAGTTTCAAACACATTATCATTATAATTCTCATCATTCCGAGTGCCATAAGGGTCGATGGCGATGTGTGTTGGAAGTTTGTCTACAGTTAAGCTTAGTGTTGAGGTTTCGCCAGAGATTTGAACATGTTTAAAAACAAGTAGTTTGTCATTAAATCGGTATTTTTTAGGATGTTTGCTAAACACTCCAATTCGGATCGGTTCATTAATTCCTATCTCTTTAGAACTGCCATCATCTTGAACCTCAAATCGTTTAGAAGCTATTTTGACCTCAATATTGTATTTTCCATCTTGGGTCGGTATCACTTTAACATCTTCAATTTTTAAGTCGTATGTAATCACGCGCTTAAACCAATCATCTACTAATTTGTGATGTTCTTTAGGCGTAAGCTTGTAAAATTCTTCTAATAATTCAATCGAATTTGCTTCTAAACTTACTTGATTTTTGTGGCGGTCTAAAATGGTTTTAATGGCTGCATTTACTTTTGCTTCACCGATCAAATCCTTTATAGCTAACATGATGGTATAAAGTTTTCCATAGGATAAATAGCCTTGACCAGAAACTTGATAGGCCGGTGGTTCTTGTTCACTTGTGTACGTTCTGTATGTAAAATACCTGTTATTGGCATTTCGACTAAGCTCCCAAACAGCCGATTTGCCATACATCTGTTCCATGACTCGACCCTCGATGTATTTTGCAAATCCTTCTACCAAGATTGATGCACCTTCTACGTTTTTAGGCGCCAAAATGTGACCAAACCACTGATGAGAAACTTCATGTATCGTGCGTTTTGCGACTAAGTCAAAGCCTAATGTATCCCTTAAATCTATAAGGTAATTGCGGTCTTCCGTTAGGCTTATAGTGCCTGGATGCGCATAACCTCCAAAGGGCCAGTATGAAGGGACTTGTGCTAAACGAATATGTGCAAAAGGATATTCGCCAAAGTGCTTTTCGCAATACTCTAAGGCCTTTTTAGTGCTCTGTTCTATTCTTTCGATATTAAAATCATTTTCAGGTAGATAGTACTGTTCGATATCTATGCCATGATGAGTTTCAGTTGTTGTTGCATAACGACCTGAAAAGTAACCCATGGTTGGCATGATTAATCCTTTTGAATCGTATTCAAAATAGCTTCTATTGTTTTCCGTCCAACTATCAATTAATTCACCTGAGCTTAAAGCTGTTTGACCTTTTTCTGTAGATATTACCGTTGAAAAATGAACACGTCCCACACTTGTTCCTGTACTGACGATGTGGTCGTCCGAAATAGTTTCAACTTCAATTTCTGGAAGGCCTCTTTTTTGACGTTCTGATGGGTTTTTAATTTCAAGACGTGACGAATAGCCTAACCTCGGTTCAAAATCTCGATGTTGAATGTACGATCCGTTTGCTACTATATTTTTTGAAGTTTCAAAGCCTTTCAATTGCTTATCGATTGTATAGTTGAATTTTACAGTTTGATCTGGAAGGACTGGGTTTTCAAATTCAAATACAAAAATTCCCAATTCAGCATTTTGTTCAACCACTTTTGCACCTTCTATAGCAATTTCAGAAATGGGTTCTTTTTCAGAAATCATGTAACTGGTTAAGGTATCTCCTCCTTTGTTTTTTAAGATGTAAGAGCCTTGTACAACATACCTTCTTTCAGATGGATACAAGTCCACTTTAGTCGCCATGGTCGTTGGGAAAAGTCCTCTTACACTTTCAAATTGCTTAAACTTTCTTTCGTAAGTTTCCTTTAAATCCAAACTTTTTTCACTGGAGATATATGGCACTTCTATATGAAGATTGTAATACACAAAAGAAGTCGATACTATCCACAAAATACTTAGAACACCTATAACTAGTGTGGTGTTTTTATTCCACCCGTTAGACATTAATTTCAATCTGAATTTTAGGTTGTTCACAGCACCACGTTGCCACAATTGATAAGATAAGAAACTTAGAATTCCTCCAAACGTCAACCAATATAATGCAAGATAATCGTAAGCCTTGGTTATGCCTTTAAATCCATTCATTCCCGAAAAATTGATGTTTGGCAGGTTGCCTATTAACAACATAGGATGTTCTACTCCAATGGATGAGGACAAAGACGTGCCTAGGAATACAATGATCAGTCCTGTTACACCCATGCCCAAATATTTGTTCGGGATAATGCTTTGAATAAACACAGCCAATAAGCTATAAAATACAAAGCTTAGACCTGGATTGTAGAACAAAGACAAATACATTTGTAGGTCGTAATGGCTATAATCAAATAGAATTTGAAGGCAAAAAGACATGGCAATGCCCATCACAATAAGAACAAATGGCAAGGTGATTATCGCTAATAATTTACCAAAATAAAAACTACTGTTCTTTGCAGGTGTAGTGTCGATTATTCCGCTAAATCCGAGATTTCGTTCTTTCCACAGTATTTCACCGCTATAGAATACGATTAGGATACATCCCAAAACGAATAATGGATCGATGAACATACCAATCATTCTGTATGTAGCTGGATACAAACTATCATTATAGGCGCCACCTTCAACAATACGCGCAAATATTTCGATGATGACAATCACAATCCACATGAGAACAACGGCAATAAATGCTAAGCTTTTTGTAGCAGTTGTTATTTCTAGTCTAAGAATATGAAAGAAAGAAGCCAGCCAATTTGGTTTTGTTATAACGGGCTTATAGGTTACTGTTTTGTTAGGAAGTAATGTGTTATTTTCTTTCTTTTTACGCTTGGATTTTTTACTTTTTCTAAATGAAAAACTGTAGTAAGTTATTGTAAGGATTGCGATTCCTACAAAACCCCATAAGATTCTGTTCCACATGAAATAGCCAGAGAGACTGATGTATCGCGTGTTTTTTTCAAAAGCAGTCCAAAACTGTGTTTGTTCGAATAGAGCGGATAATCCAAAGGGATCTAGTAATGCTGCCATGGCATAACTGTCTGCTGATAGTGGTTCAGAATTCGCCATCATTGGAGAATTTAGAAATAAAGAGCATAAAAAGTAAAAGGCGTATATTAAAACTGCACTGGCATAGGTCGCCACGTTATTTTTACTCAACATACTGACAGAAAAAATAATGGCAGTACAAATAAAGATGTTTGGAAGAACAATAATAAGCAATGTCCAGATGTAGTCCCAAAGCTGAAAAGGATTGACCAATTCTGGGTCCAAATCTGGTCTTAGTGTCGTTAATGCAAAACCCACTAAAAACATGGAAAATGCAATAATGCTTGAGCCAAACACAGCCAAAAACTGACTCCAGAAATAAAATCTTTTCTTTACCGGAGTGCTAATAACTATCGATTGAAAATTGTAGCGGCTATCTTTTAGCACCCCATGAATACAGAAAAACATAATAATAAATACAGCACCTAGACTCATGATACCTGTAATCTCACTGATGGACTGAGGAGCATTGTAAACACTAGTTCCTCTCCCATAACCTTGGTATCCCATTTGTAAACCTATTATAAAAAATAGAGCAGACAATGCCAAAAATGCCAATTGTTTAAATTGGTATTGTAATTCGAATTTTAAAATGTGACGTAACATAATGCTGAAGGTTTAGGGGTTTAATGAGAGGCTAGTGTGGCGAAATAAAAATCTTCTAAATCGGCTTTAACAGCCTTAAACCCTTCTTCTGGTTTTTGTTCTGCTAAAACTTTGATTTCTGTTTCGCCGGAAACCAATGTTGTCGATATAAATTTGAAGGCCTTTTTGTAAGCTTCAATGTCCTTTTTTTCAACAATTTTCGACCATACTTGCCCTTGAATACTATCGACAAGTGCCGTGGGGTTTCCTTCTGTGAGAATGTTGCCTTTGGATAAAATGGCCATCTTCTTGCATAGGTTGTGAACATCTTCTACAATATGCGTGGAGAGAATAACGATAACAGACTCTCCGATTTCGCTCAAAAGGTTTAAAAATCGGTTGCGTTCTTCAGGGTCTAATCCTGCCGTTGGTTCATCTACTATAATTAATTGTGGATTTCCTAACAAGGCCTGCGCAATTCCAAAACGTTGCCGCATACCTCCTGAAAAGGTCGCTACAGCTTTTTTGCGATATTGGTATAAGTTGGTTTGGTATAACAAGTCTTCCACTTGTTGTTTACGGTCTTTATTACTTGTTATCCCTTTTAAAACAGCAATATGGTTCAATAATTTTTCAGCAGAAAGTTTTGGATATACGCCAAATTCCTGGGGAAGATACCCTAAATTTTCCCTGACGTATTGTGGCTTATTCACAATGTTTACGCCATTAAAAGTTATCTTACCTTCACTTGGTTCTTGTAAGGCTGCTATTGTTCGCATTAAAGACGACTTTCCAGCACCATTTGACCCTAGTAGACCAAACATGCCATTATTAATTTTCAGAGATACGTTGTTGATGGCTTTGGTGCCGTTTGCATAGGTCTTTGAGATGTTTGAAATAGTTAAGGTGTTCATGATTAAAAGGTTTATTGATTTTTGAACAAACCTAAATCACAATAGATTGTTAACTAAATAATTATGACCAACGCACTACAAATGAAAACACAAAACCAAATAATAGCGTTGAACGCGTGTTGGTGTCAAAAAAGGCCCTGTTGGATTCATAAAATGCCTTGTACATCAAAATTCTGTGCAGATTAATTAGGAGATATCTATTTTTGACGTATGCTAAATTTCTTTAAAACATATAAGGCTTTTCTTTTTGGATTTGCAATCACTTGGATATTAATCTGGATTTTCGATTATTTCGATTTTATAATGATCGACACGACAGAATACCTTACTAATTTTTTAGGTTTTCTGTTTTACTGGGTTTTGATCTCTATGCCAATACACAAGTTTAATTACCTGAAAGAACACAAAAAGGCCGTGTTCAAGGTCATAGGACTGGTCGTTTTGTTTGTTGTTATTTTAGTCATAGACTCCAATATGAACATGCCGGATAATCCATTAACCTTGTTTTTGTTTATCTTTTTTTACTTGTCTATCGCTTATTTGATTTCACCAGGTTTTATAAAAAAGTACAGCCTATCTATTATCATTTATTATTGCGTTACTTTTATTATATTTTTATACTTCAGGTTTTATTCTGAAAGTTTTGAATTGTACCGTCAGAATAGCAAAGAACTTTTTTTGTTGTTTATCGCTCCCGTTCCTGTTTTTGCTACACTATGGGCGTACCAACAATGGAAATGGTTTAAAACTCTAAAAGCTGAAAAAGCTAAAGCCGAATTGTCTATGCTTCAAGCACAGATGGATCCTCACTTTTTTTTCAACACGCTTAATAATTTGTATGCCTTAACGATTAAAAAATCTGAAAAAGCACCAGAGGTAATTTTAAAACTTTCCGAAATGATGCGTTACACCATTTATGAAGGCAAAAAGGAAAGTGTGCTGGTAAAAGATGAAATCGATTACCTTTTAAATTATATTGAATTGCACAAAATCAGGTACAAGAAGAAGGTTGACATTCAATTTACTCATAATGTTGAAGACAATAATGCTAAAATTGCACCTCTACTGTTTATCATTTTATTGGAAAATGCGTTTAAGCACGGCGTGGAGAGTCAATCTCAAGATGCCTTTATTCATATAAATCTTCAACAGAATGAAAATGCATTAAGCTTTGAAATAAAAAATAATTTTGATGAAAGTGAAATTTCAAAAAGAAAAGGCATTGGATTAGAGAATTTAAAACGGCGTTTAACTTTGCTGTTTAAGGAGTCATTTATATTCGAAGTTTCAATAAATGGGAATATTTACACAACCATCTTAAAAGTACCACTTTATGCTTAAATTTATTATTGTAGACGACGAGCCCTTAGCACATGATATCATCGAGGAGTTTTGTAGTATGATTCCTCATGTTCAGTTGGTAGGGCATTGTTACAGTGCTTTGGAGGCGCTTCAATTCTTAAATTCGGAGCAGATGGATTTTATGTTTTTGGACATCAATATGCCCAAATTATCAGGTTTGGATTTTTTGCGGACGTTATCTAAACCACCAAAGGTAATTATAACGAGTGCTTACAAGGAGTATGCGCTAGAAGGTTACGAGTTAAATGTTGTAGATTATTTGCTAAAGCCCATTCCGTTTGACCGTTTGGTGAAAGCGGTGAACAAAATCACAGAACAACAAGAATCACCAATCATAAAAACTGAAATCTTACCTTCATCTGGTTCTGAACGTTTTTTTGTAAAAGGGGATAAAAAATACCATCAGATTGAAACCAATGCTATTCTTTTTATTGAAGCTTATGGCAATTATACGAAGTTGTACTTACAAGATGAAGTGATTTTGAGTCATGAGAAAATCTCACATTACGAGCATCAACTTTCAGAACAGCATTTCTTAAGAGTTCATAAATCCTTTATTGTTGCTATTGATAAAATCAGACTGATTGAAGGCAACCGCATTTTTATCAAAAACCATAAAATTCCAATTGGTCAAACCTATAAAAGTTTGGTAAATAAGTTGTTGGAGAAGTGAAGCTATAACTTTTGTCTTCAATATAAAAAATCAATTTGAAATGGAATCGATAACTGTCAATTGGCGTTGGTGTGGTTTGATTGGCTCAATTAGGATTAAACCTACTTCGTTTATTTTTTAAGATCAATTTTAGGATTGTGTCTTATAGATTAAGATGTTTAAAGCTAATTTTTGCATAAGTTGTATAAATATTTATCATTGAAACTTTCAATGCATTTTGCTATCTTTGGTTTTGGTTAAAAAGTGTTAGCATTTTAACCAAAAATATTTAGAACACCCATTAATTTTCATCACTATGAACCCAACCCTTTATGACATCTGCAATTCAAGTAAAACTCAATTTGATTTAACTTCGGCTTCAGATCAGCAATACCTCTACAGCCTTGTAGAACGCATTAAGCCGTTTTCAATTGATGATGTTCTGAAATTGGGAAATGCAAAAGATTCACCGTTGTCGTTTCGAATTGCTGCTAAAATTGCAGATTCCAAAAACTATATCGAAAACAGTTCACACAAATTGAAAATCGGAATTGTATTCGCCATGTGGGGTGAGCAAAATAGACTCAAAATGAAGAGTGATACCAATCCTAACGGAGAAGATTCTTTGAATGTGAAGGTAAATCAGCTTTCTTGGCTTTTTGAAGGTTCCAATATGGATTGGAAAATATACGCAGTAGATGACGGATGTCCTCATGGAAGCGGCGATTTGGCAGAGTCTATTCGAAAAGAGTCCAACTATGCAGACCAAGTTGAAGTTATGTTTTTAGAAAAAGCTTTACCCTCGGATACACAGCCCTTAAAACATCTTAAATCTGCTGACGATTCTCGAAAGGGTGGAGCTATTCTTTTAGGGTGTGATAAAGCTTTAAAAGATGAAGTCGATGTCATTGTTTATACCGATGCCGACAATTCTGTACACCTCTCTCAAATTGGGTTATTAATTCGATCGCACCTAGAGAAAGGTTACAACGTTGTTCTTGGTAACCGTAAGGACGAAAAAGCTGTTTTGGTCAAACAAGAAAGTCGTTGGGGCATTGGAATAAAAGCACTTCGACACATGCAAAGAATGATAGGCGTTAGTATTTTCTCAAGAGGTATTCGAGACTCACAAGCCGCATTCAAATTGTATCATAAAGATATATTGACCAAGATTCTTAAAAATCCTTCTGTTTTCGATTTTTCTTTCGACTCCGATTGGATAGCTTGCGTTATTGGAATGGAAGAAGAATTTGACATGGTGCCTTTTGCTTTTGTGGACTCTTTCGCAGAATCTGCATCTATTGTTCAAGGACCAATGACAACTTGGGAGACTTTGCTCAAAGGACTCATAACAGCACTGAGAGCAAGAAAAATTCCTCATAACGAAGATATGGCCCAGATTGTTATGGAACAAATAGATACACATCACGATTTGGACCTGCTTATCAATGATTTGCCAGAAGAATTAAAAGATGCAAAAGACCAAGATCTTGGTAATCCATATGTCATGTCGCCCAAAGCTATGGAAAAATGGATTATTTCTAAAAAAATGAAATAAAGACATCTTTTCTTATGCTTTGAATAGTAATATTTTGAGCTAAAAAAGGAATAGATTGAAAATGCCAAGGGATTTTTAAGACCAGAATTCTAAATTACAGAACATTAAAATATGACAGTTGTAAATAAAGTAAAATAGTAGATATGTCATAATTATTAGCTTATGCTGACTAAAGTCGCGTCGTAAGCAAATTATTATTTTGATATTTGTCTTGAATTAATTCTTAAATATGAGCGTTATGAAAAAAAACATGGGATCTGTTGACAAAATTATAAGATTGACAATCGTTGTCATTGTAGGGCTATTGAATTATACAGGTGTAATTTCAGGAACTCTTGCCATAGTCTTGTTGATTGTTTCAGGCGTTTTGTTACTTACAAGCTTAATTAGCATTTGTCCGTTGTATTTGCCCTTTGGAATTCGAACATGTGCTTTAAAGGACAAGCAATAATTAGTAAACTCATTTTTGACCTTGTATGGTTTTTTGGTTTAGGAGCTTTTGGCTTTATGA
>JAUIFC010000235.1 GCA_030429455.1 Bacteroidia bacterium
GCCAGAAGCATTTGATGAAGTTACAGAGCCAGGGCTATTAGATCCTTGGAATTGTCCAAGAAAGGGTGCATTTGTATCATCGCCATCAAAAATCTGCAAATAATCACAACAACCTTCTGTTTGAAAAGAGTTAAAATCAACCGTTACCGTATTAAATCCAGCAGAAGGATAAATGGTGGTAACATTAAATTCGCCATTCGAATAATTGCCATTTGGGCCACCAGAGTCGTAAAAAAGATCTCCATTACAATAATCGGGTGTGGTACAAAATTGATAAGGACCACTCCAATTGCTAAATCCAATTGCACAGTCACTTCTAATATAAAAGTCGTAACATGTATCGGAAATCAAATTAGTGAAATTTGGCGATGTCGATGTAAATAAACTCCCAACACCTATTGGCGCTGTGCCAGCGGGAACCGCTTCAATCTCCCAAGCTGAGGCATTCGAATTCAAAATATCCAAATTCAGCTCTGAGGTTGTGGCAAAATTTAGACCGAGAGTGGCCGTATTGTTACAGGCTGTAATAAAACCAAAAATACTTGAAAAACTACCCTCACCACAAGTATTAATGGGCTTTACTCTCCAATAGTACTGATTACCTTCTGTAACATTTGATGAAGTGTATTGAGCTTCAAAAATAGTAGAATCTTCAATAATAGTAGTAAACCCTATATCTGTAGCAATTTGAATTTGATAGGCATTTGCATTACTAATTGTTTGCCATTGAAATACAAATGGAATTGCAATAGAATTTTGATTATCTGCTGGAAATGTTAAATTGACATTTTGGGTCAAAGAATCAAAAACATTAAGAGTTACAGGAAGGTCGTAAGTAAAACTAGTTGACTGCCCACTTATTGTAAAATTATATGATCCTGCACTAAGGGAAGAAATCCCTGATAAGCTAAGATTAAAAGTAGTTTGATTTGTAATAGTCTGCGGAGTAAATAGACTTGCCAATCCAGAAGGTGCTCCAATTATTGAAAGCGTAACTGCTTCGTTTCCTGCAGTAGGTAACCTAAAAAAGTCAAAATCTATAGTAGCAATATCATTAGAATTACAAGTGTCGAAATCTGCTACATCTTGTGTTTCAAACCAAAAATCATAAGGTATTGCAGCAAGTAATGCAGCTTCAGCATCTATTTTACCATATCCCGTTTCGTCATCATACCCAACTGCTCCAATATCTGCGGCAGTAGTTCGCATAATATTACGAATCTCATCAACATTTAGAGAAGGATTGTAAGATCTAATGAGCGCGCCAACACCAGCCGCATAGGGACATGCAGAAGAGGTCCCGTTAAAAGAATCTGTGTACTCATTGGAACTATAGCCACCAAAACCCGTGATGTCTGTAGTCGTAATTCTTGCAGCTGGAGCTACAAAGTCCATTTTATCCGGACCTCCACCATAACTTGCACCCCACCAAGATTCTCCATCGCAGGAGTTAGGCGTTTTTCTTGTATCACATGGACTTAACCCGCCAACTGAAATTACAGTACTATAAGAAGACGGGTAATTATCAAATGCGTTATTATCATTACCTCGAGAAGCAAAAACAAGAACATCTGCGTTATAAGCATAAAGCGCCGCATTTTCGATAAGCGTTGAAGGAGAACTTGAACCTAAACTCATCGAAATCACATCTGCACCATTGTCTACCGCAAAAATAAGCCCATTTGCAACAGCCGTGTTTGTACCTGAACCATTGTCGAGTACCTTTACAGGAAGAATATCGGCACCCCAATTAACTCCCGCTACACCGATACCATTATTTCCCGCAGCAGCAGCAATACCAGCGCAAGAAGTCCCATGCCCATCATAATCTTCGTCCATTGGGTCATTGTTGTTGTTCATGAAATCATAACCTGGTAACATTCTTCCACTAAATTCGGGATGATTATAATCCACACCTGTATCTAAAATCGCAATAGTAACGGGGTTACTAACTCCAGTATGCAGATTCCAAGCAGGCTCTATATTAATGTCTGAGCCAGGTATACCAACAAGATTGGAGGTCCCAAATTCTTTAGCATTACTTGTATTTTTCAAACCCCACTGTTCGTTATAAAGGGGATCGTTTGGCGTTGTATGTGCTTTAACTGTGTAATTAGGTTCAACCAATTCAACCTCAGATAAATTCTGATATTGTTTCATAATCAATTCTAAATCGGTATTGTCAGACACCTTGACTATAACATAGCGATCTAGTTTGGAGGTTATTGCCTTTCGTGGAAATCTAAAGTTTTGACTAAAGCAGAGCTCAACAGAAGTTACATTAAAGTCTTTACTTAATTCATCGAAAGCTTGTATGCCGATGACACTTTTTTCTGTTCTTGTTGAATTAAGATCGGCTCTATTTATCGCTTCGGATTTTAGCAACACAATAAACTCTCCATTGCTGTAAGCATTTTCATTTTGCAAAACACTCTTTTGGTTTTGTTGAATGTTTTGAGAGAACATGCAAAAATTAACGGCAATAAAGAAGTATAGAAATATTCTTTTCATAATTATATAATATGATTAGTAATTGGATTTGAATAATGAATTAGTATAATGCTCGTGCAATAGCACTCTGATAGGTTTTTTACTCTAAAAATTATCTTTAGCAATTTAAATAGAATTAAAATAAAAAGTTAAAATTTTCGAATGTCAAATATCAACAAAAAAACAGACAATATTCTTTAAAAGATTCAATATTTTGACTAAATAATTTTTATAGGAAAATGAAATGCACCGATATCCAATCTTTGTAAATTGTCACACAATTATTAATGAATTTGAAATAACATACAAAAAATAAAGGCTCCGCCGATTCCAAACTCGAACAATGGAATAACACAAAAGAATTATCAAATTATAGTAAAATAATTAGAGCCTCTGTTAGAGCATTGCAGGGTCATTGAATGATAAAATAAAAGGCTTATGGAGATTATTTAGAGTTGAAAGAACAACAGCTTTCTTGCCTGATCCTACAAATGATGTATCACATAAAAACAAAAAAGCCTCCCAATTCGGAAAGCTTATCTTCGGTTTTACAAACCTAGGTACTTAACGTACCTTTACACAACATTTTAGTTGCGGTCTGGACGAGACTCGAACTCGCGACCCCCTGCGTGACAGGCAGGTATTCTAACCAACTGAACTACCAGACCATTATGTTTTTGTACTTACTGCTAATAATTCAAATCGGAATCGCGTCTCTCCCGTCAAAACGGGATATTCTAACCAACTGAACCACTATACCATTATGTTTTAGAACGATTACTAAATCGGAGTGCAAATATAAACGCATTTTTATTTACAGCAAAAAAAAGAAGAAAAATATCACTAGAAATTTTGCTTTTCCAGCAAATAAGTTAGTAACACCTTTTCAAAACCCTTATTTATATCTGCATTTACATATTTTATTTTATACTGTCGACATTTATTTTTCAACTCATCTTTAAAAGCCTTTGCCAATTGCGAGTAATTGTCTTTGGCAAATTCTGGATAAATGTCAATTTTTTCTTGAGTCTCTACATCAATAAATCGACGTGGGATTTCAGAAAATTCAAATTCAATTTCTTTTTCAAAATCTGTAGTATGAAAAAGGATGACTTGGTGTTTATTGTACTTCAAATGCTTTAAGGCTTCAAAAATTGCTTCATTATCGGTTTTATTTTGAAACATGTCTGAAAATAAAAACACCAAAGAACGCCGTTTTAAATTTTCTGCGATGTAATGCAGGCTTTTGTAAGTATCTGTTTTCTTTTGAACATTCTTCAAATTAAAATACTTCTCCAATTGAGATGTAATGATTTGAAGCTGGTTATAACTCGATTTTTCAGAAACATAAAAGTCTATCGAATCCGAAAATTGAGATAACCCAAAAGCATCATTTTGTTTTTGGAGCAGGTTGATAATAGATAAAATGGACAAAGAAGAAAAGGTATACTTACTCATTTTCTCCAATCCAAAACTAGAAACGTTTGGATAATGCATTGACGACGAACAATCTAAGATGAAATGACATCTTAGATTGGTCTCGTCTTCGTACTTTTTTGTGTAGAGTTTGTCTGTTTTAGCATATAATTTCCAGTCTATAAATTTTGTACTCTCTCCTTTATTATAAAGTCTATGTTCATTGAATTCTGCGGAATACCCATGAAAAGGACTTTTATGTATTCCTGCCATAAAACCTTCAACAATTTGATTGGCAAGAATAGTAAGCTGAGAAAAATTTAATTTAGACTTATATGCATCCAAACTTATAGAAGATTATCAAGAACTTCGGAGTAGTTTTCTTTAGGTGCAACTCCTACTTTTCTATCAACTAATTCACCATTTTTGAAAAACAAAATTGTTGGTATGTTTCTTACCCCAAACTGAGCTGCATACTGTTGGTGTGTATCTACATCCAACTTGCCTACAACAGCTTTGCCTTCGTAGTCTTTGCTTAATTCTTCAACAATTGGACCTACCATTCTACAAGGACCACACCACTCAGCCCAAAAATCTACCATAACTGGTTGGCTGCTGTTTAATACTGTTTCTTCAAAATTTGAATCTGTTATTTCTAATGCCATAATTTGTTTAATTTAAAGTTTACAAAATTAATCTTTACAAAATTAAGTCTAAAGTGTATT
>JAUIFC010000236.1 GCA_030429455.1 Bacteroidia bacterium
CTGTGCGTCCAGATTATCTTTTTTACGCGTATAAATGGGATAATCCTTTCCCTTTTCATATTTAACAATATACCAATAGCCGTTGTATTTGTATGGCACAGACGAATCGTCTTCTTTAATTCTGGATTTCATTTCTTGAAAAAGCTCTTCTGTAAAGGCTTCTAAATGCTGTGTTTTGGTCTGATAGTATTTATTTTCTGCTTCAAGGTAAGCAATCACCTCTTCGTCTTCTCTTTGGTTTAACCAGTAATAATTATCAATTCTAGTATCTCCATGAATACTCAGTTCCTTTGGGATTTTCTTAGCTATTGGAGGTTGTAGATCGTTGGAAATGGTCATGGATTTATCTTCTTTTTTGCAGGATGCAAATATAACTAAACAACAGACCAGAAAACACTTTAATTCTTTCTTCATTATCTTTTTATAACACTCATGTAAATGTACTTAAAAGTCAAAATATAGCAATACAATTATATAAAATTACTTGAAATACAATGCAGCAGAAACATCTAGTTTTAATAGTTTTGTCCAAAAAAACAGTGGAACCTATACAATCTAAGGAAGAAGAAAAACTAAACACAATTACCCATGGAATTGGAGTTCTTGCGGGGTTGGTTGGTCTATTATTTTTGGGGTTTAATTACAATCCAGATGTTATAGCATTGACGCCAATTATGATTTACGGATTTGGTATAATTTTTCTATTTTCGGCCTCTACCGTCTACCATTACATTGATAAAGTAAGACTTAAACGAAAGTTTCGAATACTAGACCATATAAGTATTTACTTCCTCATTGCAGGAACTTATACTCCAATATGCTTAAGTGTTTTGAAAGAAAGTGAAGGAATAAATATTCTAATTGCTGTTTGGAGTATTACGGCTATAGGACTCATTCTAAAGCTTTTTTTTACAGGTAAATTTGAAAAAATTTCGCTTTTGCTCTACCTCATTATGGGCTGGATGATCATGCTTGACATTTCAACATTTACTGAAATTGTGAGCTCTAAAGCCTTGACTTATCTTATTCTTGGTGGTGTTTTCTATACTGTCGGGATCGTGTTTTATGTATTACGAAAACTGAAATACCATCATGTCATTTGGCATGTTTTTGTATTGTTAGGTGCCTTTTTTCATTATTTAATGACGTATGACATTTTATGCTCCTAAATGACTAATGGAAACTTTACAGGCTTTGTTTAAAACCAATTTTGTGATTTGGTCTGAAACCTCTAACTATCAAATCCCTATTTCTCCTCTTTATTGAAGTAAACGAGGTAGTAATACATTTGGCGTTCTTCGTCCCAGCCTTTTTCGATGTATTTTTCTGCCGTATCGCTATTAACAAAGTCCATTTTGATTTGAACATTGGTATCCAAATTAATCACGTTTTTCATTTTTTTACGAGCTGTGGATACCGCTGTATTCGAAATTGGAAATTGCGATAAATCTTCTATATTGTATTTTGGTGCTTTGTCGGCTTTATAACTTTTAAATTCTGGATGCAAATCTGGATTATCCAAAACTTCATTCAAAAATTTAGTTTCTTCAAAATCATCATTATTTGCAAAATGATGCACGGCCTTGTTCATAAACAGCATTTCCTGTTGTTTGTCTTCTGCTGGTCTAACAACGTCTTTTGCAAAATTTTCGCAAAACTTCAAATACTTTTTTGTGTAGAAATTTTCATCAGCAAAAAAGTCTATGCCTAAAAAATCTTCTATCCAATACTTAGCGTCGTAACGATTAGAATCGATTGAAAGCACTTTATAACCTGTTTCGCTTTCAAGATTAAATATTATCGCTCCTTTATCAAGCTTATTTAAATAAATGCCTTGCTCCAAACGAGGAATTAAATTCTGTTGATTTTCATCAAACTGCAAAAAATCTTGTTTTAATTCACTTTTAAAAATACCAATCGCATCAACTTTTTGATTGTCGACAATCATATTTTCAAAATAAGCCACATAAACTTCGCCTGTTTTGATATGCTGATGTTTGGACTGCTCGAAAAGATGTTTGGTAATGTCTTTTGAAATTTCGTGTAGATTATGAGGATTGTTAAATCCTGCTCGAATTAGATTATATAAATCGTGAAAATCTAAACCTGCTTCATGCGTAAACTGGTAATAATTTTCTTCTTTATCTCGAAAGGCCTTCAAAAAATATTCCTTAATAAGTGGCATTAACTCATCACTAATAGTAAAGGGTTCTTGAGACAGAAACAAGCTTTCGTTTCGACTTTTGTTCCCTACTCTGTGCAACGACAAATGTTCGATTCTAGCTGTAAAAAGATTGAGCATAACTATCTTTTGTTTTTATCTTTAAGACGCTTTTGTTCTTCTGCTTGCTTCATGATTTCTTGCATTTTCTGAGCAAACTTTCCTTTCTTTTTAGGTTTTTTCTTATTTGCTTCGATTTTTGCCAAAATCTTTTTCTCGTCGATGATAACGTTTTTAATCACCAACATAATTCCTATGGTAATCAAATTCGAAATAAAGTAGTACAACGAAAGTCCACTCGCATAATTATTGAAGAAAATCAACATAATAACTGGCGAAATGTACATGATCACTTTCATATTAGGCATACCTGGTTGCGTAGGTTGCATATTTTGACCGGTTGTCATTGTCATGTAAAAGAATATGGCGATTGAAGCCAATATTGGGAATAAACTGATGTGATTCCCATACACCCATGAAATTATTGGAATGTACATGTCCCATTCGAAAATGGTATCGTAACTCGACAAATCTTCTGCCCAAAGGAATGGCTTCTGTCTGAGTTCGAAGGCACTTGGAAAAAATTGAAACAAGGCATAAAAGACTGGTATTTGAAGCAATGCCGGCAAACATCCACTCATTGGACTCACTCCTGTTTTACCATACAATGCCATAGTTTCCTGTTGTCTCTTCATGGCATTTTCCTTGTACTTTTCATTGATCTCTGTAATCTCTGGACGAAGCACTTTCATTTTAGCCTGAGATAAATAAGACTTATAAAGTACTGGAGATAAAACGATTCTTACTACAATTGTCATTAAAATAATGATCAAACCATAACTTGAAATATAACCGCTTAATAATTCAAAAAATGGAATAAAGACATTTTCGTTTATCCAACCAAATAAGCCCCAACCTGTTGGTATAATTTCTTTTAAATTTCTGTCGTAAGTATCTAAAACTTTGTAATCTGCCGGGCCATAATAAAAATTCATGCTTTCTGAAAGCTCGCCGTTTTCGAAAGCTATTGGTGCAACAGACTCAAAAGATTTAGTGTACAGCGTGTCTACCTGTTGGTCTTGAACCAAATTTCTAGAGGTCATTCTTGCATTTGTGAATGGACGATCATTTAAAAGTACACTTGTAAAAAAGTGTTGTTTGTAAGCGATCCAATCTACATTTTGCTCTTCCTCTTCCGAAATTTCGCCTTGTCCTGTATAATCGTCTTCTACACCATTAAAACCAAATATAATCTCTGTGTATCTGTTTTCGTAAGAGATACTTTTTGCATTTCGATAACCTTTTATAAACCAATCTAAAACAGGTTTTTTAGAAGTATTCACCACATCTTTAAGACCTACAGAATTGATATCAAAATCTAGCATAAAATCGTTAGACTTGAGCTGATAAACATACTCAATGTATTGTACATCAGACAATTTTAATTTCATTGATAAGCGAGTACCTTCATCGTTTTCAGTAACTTCTGGGGTGAAATAAAAATCGGCTGTATTGACTTGTCTTCCTGAAACATCTTCAAACTGAAGGTTAAATCGAGCGTTGTTATCCTTTACCAAATATATTGCCTCACCTTTGTAAGTATCAAAAGTTTTAAGCTTAGCTTCAACAACTTGACCACCTCTATTTGAAACTTTAAGCTCTAAGACTTCGTTGCTAATTGTTGTAATTTCGTCTTGGGCATTTATGTTCGCATACTCAAAGCTCCCGCTTAGACTTTCCAATTTTGCCAATCCAAGAGAATCTTTTGTTTCAATTTTCTGAATAACTGGCTTATTTTCAATTGGAGCCGGTGTAGGTGTTGGACTTTCGACAACCTCTTTTTCTGGCGGAGTATTTTTCTGAGCCTCAGCTTGTTGAGTCTGCATATTATAAATCATCCAAAACAGTAGTCCAGCGATAAGCACATAGCCTATAACTGTTTGTAAATCAAATTTTTTATTTTCCATCTAGGAGTAAAATTTTAAGAGTTGCAAAAATCGGTAAATTGTTTTAAACAAGAGTTTTTTTAACCTGAAATCTTTATAGATTAGTGTCGCTAAATGAATAGTGTTACATATTTTGCTACTCAAACTTTTATAATTGATAAAAAGCATGCAAACCAGATTACAAATCATTAGATTTTTTTTCAGTATTGTACTACTGTATTCCTGTAATGACAAAGAAAACTCTCAAAAACTAACAAAACAGGCAGTACAAATATACCTGGACCACAAGCTCGACGAAGACGAAAAAGTAAACCAATCCTTGTCCCTCATTAATTCAGCTCTAAGCTATGATTCTGAAAATATTGCGGCTTTAAACCATAAGAGATCATTATTGTTTTACAAAAAAGATATCGAAGGATTATTAAATCTGTCTGATAAATTCCTAG
>JAUIFC010000237.1 GCA_030429455.1 Bacteroidia bacterium
ACCCACAAACATTCCTGATAGTGCTAATGCCCAGATTCTGCTTAAAAATCCAAGAATGAGAAAAATCGATCCAAAAAATTCAATCATGATTACCGAAAAGGCTATAATGCCGGGCAAACCCATCTGTGTGGTAAAGGACTCCATGGTTGCTGAAAAACCATAGCCTCCAAAAAGGCCTAAAAGCTTTTGTGCGCCATGTGGAAAAATGACTAACCCAAGGGTTAATCTTGCGAGACTAAATCCAATATTTGGATGTGTTGATGAAATTGTTTTGACTAAATGTTTCATGGTATTTAAGATTTATATTGGTTTATAGGGTTTTTCGGTAGTAGATTCCGAAAGATGATTTTTGTATAGGTTGAGGTCCGTATTGGTCAAAGTCGAAACCAATACCCAACTGATGTCCATTATAAGAGACACCGGCACGCCATTGCTGAAAACTTCTGGAATGGGTTGTAAACTTGTCCCAGACGCTTAAAAACTGTCCGTTGACCCAAAGTGAAATCTTGTCATTTAAAGGTTTACTGAATTGAAACTGTGCAAAGGCTTCAGCGTATGTAGCATTAGTTTGTTCCGAATACGCTATTGTAGGTATAAGTGCAAGTAAGAATTGTGATTTTTTTAGTTTGAACAAAGCAGATAATCGCTCCGAATACCCAGCAATACTATTGTAGTAAAGTGACGGTCCAATGGCGATATGATCAGTTACGTTCCAAAACAGCGTAGGTTGAAGACCTATCTCATCGAAGACCTGGTCTTTTTCAGCTTCAAATTTCTGGAAGAATGCCAACGTATTAAGGCTAAGAGTTTCACCCTCATTAATAGCGTAACTAGAATATAGTGTAAAATCTGTTTTATCAAATCCTGAAAACAATTCTACTTGTGTAAATTGAGCTTTCAAGCAGCTCAAAAAGCTTATGCCAAAAAAGAATGTTATGATTATTCGTTTTTTCATGTGTCAAAATTCCGACAGGAACACATGAAAAAAAATGAACTAGTTTAAGACTTTTACATTTGGTTGACTCTGGAGATAATCTTGCTCATGAATTCCGGCGTAATACCAATATAGGCCGCCAAATCTTTCTGGGTAATCCTATTGACAATTTTAGGGTATTTCTTTTTGAACTCGATGAATCTTTCTTCTGCAGTTAAAGATATACCATGGTTGGTACGCTTGATGTAACTTATAAGTGATCTTTGGTATAGAATGCGGTAAAACCTTTCAAATTTTGGTATCTCCTGAAAAAGGAGATCATAATTAGCTCGTGAGATTCCCAATAATTCTGAATCCTCGGTAGCTTTAATAAAATAACGTGATGGTTGTTTGGTTATAAAACTCGCCATATCCCCTGTCCAATAATCTTCGACAGCAAACATAGAGATGTGTGGTGCACCATTTTCATCTAAAGTATATACTTTTAAGCAACCTTTAGTTATAAAATACTCGTATTTAGTAATGTCGCCAGCCTGCATAAGGTAGGCTTTACGTTTTACCTTAATTTCTGTTAGCAAAGAAATATACTTCTGTTTTTCAAGTTCAGTGAGATCGATAAACCTGCTGACGTTATCAATAATCCTTTTATACGGAGCTTCCAATTTTTTATTTTATGGTTTGGTTTTGCTTATAGCACAAATATATGAAACTATCCAAAGCTGTAAATAAACCTATAAAACGAGGAATCATTTGAAAACCATGATTATATTAAGATTATTAAATCTAATTTAAGAGTTTAATCAATATACTGAATGCTTTTCATTTCCTTTCTTTTAGATGCCTTTTTTAACCAATTATTTGTTACTCATATGTTATCTTTAATTTATTACATTCTGATTATCAAATCTATACAATGAAATAATTAACCTTGACAGGGTAGAAGTCATTGGTTCGAATCCAACATGACCCACAGCAAAACAGGCTTAACAGCCTGTTTTTTAGTTTAATATCTTTTCCGTTCTTTTCTTTTCTTTTCATTATATTTGTTACTCATTTGTTTTTTTTGAGCTTTTTGTTACTCATTTGTTTTTATGCAAAAAAGCTGAATACCCAGTTTTGGATTTTAAATTACTGTAAAAGGAAAAAAGGGCGATTTATGCCGGTAATTCCAAGTTATAAATAGTGTTTACTAATCTACAGAATCTTTTATTTCTTCAAATAAAATTACGAGTTCCTTATACCTATCGAAAGCATCTTTTCCAGGCATTTGATCTGCTCTGTTAATCATGCTGTTCAAATAAGAAATTTGATCTGTGAGTTTAGGCTGCATATAAATGCCCTTAGCCGTTTGAAGCTTCGCCAATATATCTTTTAATTTTGTTGATCGCGCTTTGTCTTTGGTCTTTTTGATTTCTTTTTCTAAAGAATTTTCCAATTTTCGTGATTCTTCTAGTAAACTTTTCACCTGTGCTTGTAGTTCTGCTTGGGCGTTAAGGTCGTTCAGGCTTAGGTTTACTTTTTCTAACCTTGGGTCAAGTAATAGTTCGAAGTCTTGTGTGCTTTTCCAATTTCCAACCCTAAGCGTAGCAGAATATTTGCCTGGTGGCACTAACGGCCCGTTTTTGTAGCGTCTGTTTTTTTCTTTATGCCAAGCGCCAGTGCTGCTAAAGTCCCACTCAAATCGATTCAAGCCTTTGTTGATTGTTAATTTTTTATTGAGAACAAATCGAATGTCTTCAGTCGCCATGTCTCTGATCACTTTGGCTTTCTCTTTTGACTTAGAGGTGTCACTTACAATATGATACACCACTTGGTCCGAAGCATTTTTTATTTCAAGTTGTATCGGCTGGTTTGGTTTTTCCGAAAGGTGGTAATCAATTTTTATAGATGGCCTTGGGTATTTTGGCGTGGAACTGCCATATGAACCTGTTGGCATGCGATAGCGAACAGTATTTTTTGGCTTGAACAAAACATGTTGCTCTTTGTCCTCAATTTTATAGTGTCTTAAAAGAGAGATGTCGTCCAAAATCCAAAAACCTCTTCCCATTGTACTTAAGACAATATCATCTCTGTGTATTTTTAAATCGGATACAGGTGTTAATGGTAAATTTTGCTGAAATTTTTGCCATTGCTTTCCATCATCGAACGAGACAAAGACCCCATATTCTGTGCCGGCAAATAGCAAGCCTGTTCTTGTAGAATCTTCTCTAACAACTCTTGTGGGGTAGTCGTTGGGTATACCATTTTCTCCGTCGGTTAAAAGTTCCCATGATTTCCCATAATTAGTGGTTTTATAAATATAAGGTTTTGTATCGCCGAGTTGATACCTTAAAACACTTATGTAAGCTTTCGCAGGATCATGAGGTGAAGGTTCTACGGCATCGACTCTTCCACCTGAGGGAAGTTTTTTCGGTGTGACATTTTTCCATGTTTTGCCACCATCTTGAGTAACATGAACCGGGCCGTCATTTGCGCCTACCCAAATAACCCCTTGTTTTACAGGAGATTCTCGAATCGCATAAATGGTACTGTAAAATTCTTCGCCTGTAACATCACGCGTGATAGGAGCGCCAGAGATTACTTGTTTATCATCCTCAAAGGCAGTCAAATCAGGTGAAATAATCTCCCAAGTCTTACCTTCGTCAGTTGTTTTATGTACGTATTGGCTGCAATGGTATATGATGGAAGAATCGTGTGGCGAAACGTGAATGGGCGAAACTCTTTGAAATCTGTATTTTAGGTCTTTAGGGTTATGGCCATACATGTTGGAAGCGCCAACATAATATTGCATTTCTGTTCCTGTTTCTTTATTGTACACTCCAAAACGCCCTTTACAATTGGAATATACGATATTTGGATTGTCAGGGTTTGGTACAGCTGGGCCAGTTTCACAGCCTCCAGTATTTATAATATATCCTATACCAGGGCGCTGTAGCCCATACGGCGCTTGAGTAGGAACTGCCAAGGTGCTGTAATTATCTTGTTGCCCTCCATAAACCCAATAAGGAAACTGATTGTCGACTTCTACCTGATAGATTTCAGAGGTAGGTTGGTTGTATTGACTTGACCATGACTTGCCACCATTTAGCGTAACATTGGCTCCGCCGTCGTTAGCTTGGATAAAGATATCTGGATTGTCAGGGTTAATCCACATATCATGGTTATCACCATGAGGAGATGAAACTCTTTTCCAGTTTTTACCACCATCTTCGGATTTATAGTAACGCGTTGCAAGTGAATATAAAACATCGGGATTTGTTGGGCTCACTCTTAAATTGGTGTAATAAAAAGGCCTTGTACGAATGCCTTTATGACTTGAAACTTGCTTATAAGACATGCCTTGATCGACAGATTTATAAAGACCTCCTTCATCCTCTGGAGCTTCAACTAAAGCATAAACCAATTTGGAATCTGCATTTGTTACCGCCAAATCTATCTTGCCTATTAGCTTGTTCGGTAGGCCTTTTGTGATTTTTTCCCATGTTTCTCCTCCATCCACTGATTTGTATATGCCTCCTTCAGCAGGTTTTCCACCACTGATAATGGACCAAGGTTTACGTTCAGCTTTCCATGCTGTTGCAAAAAGAATGTTTGGATTAGAAGGTAAAAATTCAATATCATAAATACCTGTTTCTTCAGAAATAGAAAGTATTTTTTTCCAAGATTTTCCTCCAT
>JAUIFC010000238.1 GCA_030429455.1 Bacteroidia bacterium
GTTCTGCTAATCGTTCGACAACTATCTAAAAATTTATGCTTCTAGGTTTCGTAATAAATATTTTTAGCAAGCCTAGCACATTCCATCAATGCGTTCGAAAAAGCTTTAATACGAATTTTATATCTTCCGGCCTAACGGACTGCGGCTAAGGGGGCAAGGGCCCAAACAGACAATCCGTAACCGATTTTACGAAAACTCGTTAAGAATCCCAAATTTCAAAGTAAAACAAGCCGCCCTTGGCTCCGGTTGAGCCGCTTTGTTATGGCACCTGTGTTGTGAACACTTCGAAAGTATCAAAATTTTTGCGATCCTTTGTTTACATACCAAACCAATTTGCCCGGAAGCGATGCACTGATTCAACGCTTCGACAAAACCAATAGTGCCGTAAACACTCGCTGTCCTGCGCTTCGGATTGCGAACTTTCAAAAGATTTACAATTATTATGCACAATAGTGAACCTGGAACTTTAGAAACACTTATTATTTACGAATTTCTTACAATCTTTTGTGAAAAAGAAAGCCTGAAAACTTTAGCGGGCAGCCATTTATTCACCACCTAAATTTCAGGAACAAAAGAAGTGCTTTTTCCCTTTTCTACCCGTTCTTGCCCCTTTGGTGGCATAACGGACGGCGCATAAGGGGACAAGGGCACGAACACACCAGCTTTACAATATTTTACCGAAAATCGTTAAAACTCCAAGTTCCATAATAAACAAGCCACCCTTGGCTCACTTTGATGCGCATGTTAGGCGACATTTTTTTACTGTTTGTTGTTGTATGAGCAAGGCCAATATTGAACTAATTTCATTAGACGTCGGCTTTCGCGTTAAAATTAAATGTCAACAATCCCTTTACTTCATTATAAACGATTTTCATACTTGCCCAAAATTTCTCTGAGCGTAATTCTTTTTCAATTTCTTCTAATGACTTTCCATTTTCTATGGAAATATGAAGTCTAGTCAGAAATCTTTGAAGCCCCCCCTTGTCTTTTGTAAGTTTATATAGTAACTGCGGTCCGATCTTGATAAAACTATTCATTTCTGGGGTATCACTTAATACAAGTGTAGGACAACTTACTGTTCCAAACTTTCTGGTACAGCATCGAAACCCTCTATGTTCAGAACTTTGTATACATAAAACCCGAGATGAATCTTTAGCAAAAAAAGCTTTCCAGAAAAGAAGCGTTTTAGCAATTTCCAGTTCTTCTTCTTGATTAACCCCTGTTAAAAGTAGAACCCAATTAGTTAAAGCTAAATCTGGTTGATCCCATAAATCAATAAGTTGCACTTTATTATGCATTGAATCGAAGGCTTTTTGAAATAGTAATTTTACTTCTTCCTTTTCATCAAAATCTAGTCTGGCCAATAAATTAATTAATTCCGCAGGAATGGGGCCGGTAAATCGTGCCATTATTCTCCCCCTTTCTCTAGCAGTTTAATTTCCTTACGTAGCTGACTCATCGCATAATGCAGTCGATTATGCACTTGATAATTTGAAGACAATTTTAACACATCTTTTATTTCAGAGATTTCCATCTCTTTATAGTATCTAAGATAAAGAATTTCCTTAGATTTTACTGGTAGCTTTTTCAAAGCTTTTTTTATTAAGTCTTTATTCTCTAAGGATTGAATATTTTGCGATGTCGATTCAAATTCATCTAAATCAGGAAAATCAAGTGTATCTATTAATTTTCTATTTTCTTGTTTTTTAAGAGAAGCTAATATTTTATTACGAGTAATTGCATAGACAAATGCAGAAAGGGAACCTCTTGTATAATCGAATTTATGGAGGTTTTGTAAAACAGCTAATAATATTTCATTAGTTAAACCCTCTATATCATCAAAATAATTACCAGGCCTAAAATAAATAAAACTTTTGATTTTGGGATAATAATGCTGAATTAGCTGATTTGATGCTTGAGAATCACCAGCGAGAATTTTTTCAATAATTACATGCTCGTTATTCAGATTTTTACTTTCACTTTGCTGGCTATTTTTTTCAACCATTTTCCACTCGCTTATTTCTTAAAAACATACATAACTTCAAAGAGTTTAATTAATGTAACATTTTTTGCCGCCTAACGGACGGCGCATAAGGGGACAAGGGCACTCACACGCTATCTTTACAACATTTTACCGAAAATCGTTTAAACTCCCAAACCACAAAGTAAAACAAACCGCCCTTGGCTCCGGTTGATGCGCTTTGTTAGCTGCCATTGCTATCCATCAATTTCCTGCTACGGGCATTTACAATACTGTTAAATAGCTCTCTCTTATGTTTCCGATACATCTTTGTTGCCCAGCCTTTTACATTAAATTCTGTTTCCAATTGAATGCCAATCAGGTTAATCAATGGCACAGCCAGTTTTAGCTTCATACCGGTATTTTCGGCCTTTTGCATATCGGCATAAATTTCACTCAGTTTATGATCAACTTCACCGGTGGATTGATCCAATGCGTCTGAAATGCCTTTTAGGATGTCTTTAGTAATTTCTTCCGACTGCCGGGAATTCATCCCATCTATTATTTCCAGAATTTCATCCCGTTTTTTTTGGTTCGCTGGTAAATTGATGAGATAGGTATAAGATTCATTTAACTTGTCAATTACTGAATTCATCTTACTGCCCAGCAGATCTAACTTATCGTTAATTTCCTGAAGTCTATCCTGGTTGGCAACACCTTCTAATAGCATCGATATTTCAAACTCGTCCTCTATAGGATCGTAAATAAAGTAGTGTTTTTCCCCTTTTTTTTGACGAGCCAACAGTTCTTTGTAATTCGCAAAAGCATTCACGCCGGGCAAGGGAATCAGCATATTTGGCTTATCACTCAATTCCCGGTTAATTGTGTCAATCAGAAAACGAATGACCGACATAAATTCCAACTTCCGTTTATAATCGCCGGTAACGACAATCGAGATCCTGCTCCGGTAAATGGAAACTAACGCTTGACAGTCATTACTTTCCAGGACACAGCCGGTCCGCCATATTTTCTTATGGATTCGATGAGTTTCGACAATAATATGCGGCATAATAAATTTTGGCAAATATTCATACTCATAAACAAAGCGAATACAGTCGGTGGCTTTTCTGATAGGTTCGGTGATTTCATCGGGTTCATCGGTATCCAATAAATCCGGGACAATAAAATTGCTGTCATCCGGTAATCGAAAACAGAGTTTAAACTGGTTCAATATTTCAAGCAGAAAGCGGCTTTGCTGATTGGTATAATTTATTTTTTCTTCCGTTGTTGTGCGATACCGTTCTTTTTTGTCCGGTTCTTTATTGACGATATATTCCAGCTTATCCAGCGCAACAATGCCATTATTCCTACCAGCCAGGGCAGAAGTCAGTATTTGATAAACGCCGTAGGTAATCCAAAAAGGATCAAGCACATAGTAATCATAGCGCTTTATCTCGTCAAAATGTAACACAATCCCCAAATCGTGTAAAAAGTTAATTGCATATTTTCTCTCGGATTCTTCCTTTAAACCACACTGCTTACACAATTCGATGAAACGGTCTTCGTTGAGATAATGCTTCGGTTTTGTTTCTTTTTGCAGTGCTTCTTTCAACTGCATCCACCTTTCATCGATCTCGGTGTTTTGAAAGAATTCCGTTTGTGGAATCAATTCCGCCAATTTGTCTTTGATAAGCTCGATGTTGTCCGGAGTCTTACAAGATGCCTTAATAAAATACTTGACCTGGGGGAACTCCTGCTGCAATAAATACTCATTTTCAAACCCAAAGCCGGTATTAACATCAATTTGATTGGCAACCACAATGATTGGCGAATTTCCCCCGGTTGCGGTCACCCGTTTTAACCATTGCCGGATTTGGCCCGATACGTCGTCATCCTTACGGGCATCCAGTACCAATACATACACTGAACGGCTGGTTAGGAAAAATTGGTGGGTGGCGTTCATGATTTCCTGCCCCCCAAAATCCCAAAAATGCCCGGTGATCCGATGTAGGGATGTCTGTTCTTTAAATGTTTTACAGTCTCCGAATTGAATATCTTCAATATTAACGCCATCGGTTTGTACTTCATCTTCACTAAAAGAACCATCTTTCAGGCGGCGTAGCAGGGAAGTTTTACCAGCTTTCGGATCTCCAATGAGAATAATTTTTATTTCATTGAGTTTTACCTTTTTCGCCTCAAACCAATCCCGAACCGACTGCCGCCCCTGTTTTAATATCTCCATTGGTGGCGATGCAATATGATTGCCATATAGACTCAATCCAGAAATAAGATATTCTTTAAAATTTATTTCCATTGGCAATTGAAAAATAGATTCTGGTATTTCTTGTATATGATTTGAGCGAAGGTCTAAAGTTTGTAAGCCGGTCAGATTCTCTAAAAAACGAATATCTGTGATTTCATTATTGCTTAGGGATAAAGTTTGTAAGCCGGTCAGATTCTCTAAAAAACTATAATCTGTGATTTCATTATTGCTTAGGTATAAAGTTTGTAAGCCGGTCAGATTCTCTAAAAAACTATAATCTGTGATTTTATTTGAGCTCAGGTCTAAAGTTTGTAAGCCGGTCAGATTCTCTAAAAAACGGATATCTGTGATTTTATTTGAGCGGAGGTCTAAAGTTT
>JAUIFC010000028.1 GCA_030429455.1 Bacteroidia bacterium
TGCATCTTGACTGCTCATTCCATTTTCTCCAGATTCATTGGTCCATTCTGATTCGTATTTCCATTTTTTGCCTACTTCCAAAGGCCAATCCCGGTATGGTGTTTTACTTTGCTTTTTATTCAAAATAGTGGCAATTTTTATCGTATCAAAACCTGTCCAAAGGGCAACCTCACCTTTATAATCCACGTATTCCCGGACATCCGTTCCGCCACGTTGTCTTACCCCATTCAGGGTGCTTTCCCATTTAAAAATCATTTTTTCACCAGCTTTGAAATCGGCTAATGTCGGTTTATGTGTTATTTTAGAAGTTGTGGAATTGCTACAAGCGCTGCATAATAAATAGGCAAATAGTAATAAAATTGAATGTTTCATGGTGAAAATAATTTAAAGTGTTATAGATTTGATTGTTTTTTAAATTGAATTTGTGGCGACTATATTTTAACAGCTTCTGCGCCATAAAGGCTAAATGTCTTAAAGCCATTTGATTTTGAAAATGAAATTTTTACCCCTGAATTGGCATGCACAAAGTCCATGGCTTCTCCTTTTATTGGAGTGAGTTTATATTCATCGCCATTCGGAAAATACAGTGCAATTTGGTTTTCTTTTTCCAGATATTTTATTGGGACTTGAGTTTGATTATTCCAGAGATAGTCGCCCACTAGATTTTTAAGTGTTTCTGGTGCAACTTGAATACTCGTGTATTCCAACTGTCCAAAGTGTGACCATCCATAGACTTGTGATGCAGACAACAACAAGGCATTACCAAGCGGAATTCCATTGTCGGAATTTATCAAATAGATCAAGCCATTTCCTGTGTCCAAATTAATGGTCATTCCTGTTCTATAACCTTCATTTCCTCCATAATGTGTTATGGAAATTTCGTTATTAGTCTTGTCGACAATAAATCCATAAACATGTCCATCTCTTTCATCATTCAGGATGCCTTTTATATCGCTTTGCGAAAATATTGCATCTTTACCTTGATAAGCCTTATAGATTTCAACTAAAAATTGAGCCAGCTCTGTTGCATTGCTCCACAGTCCTGCTGCGGCTTGTTCAGGATGATTCTTCCAACCACCTTCGACTTCTTCTCCAGAGAACGTGTAAGCTTTGGCGACTTGGCTCTCTTTTGATGCTGGCATAGGTTGAGAGAAAGTGGATTGTGTCATTCCTGCTGGGTCCAAAATCCACTGCTGCATCACCTCAGAAAAAGTGGCATCAAATGTATCTTGAAGGGCCAATTCAGCCAAGGTATAGCCACTTCCAGAATACGAAAGAATTTCATTTGGAGTATGAATCACTGCAATAGGTTTTGTATTCGACCCATTAATTCCTTTTAAAATATCGAGGTCTGAAGGCATCTTTGCGTTTCTGTCATAACCAAGGTACACCACGGGACCAATACCAGACGTATGGGAAAAAATATTCCGAAACGTTACAGGATTATCTTCCGTTTGTTTGCCTTTTGGCAATACATAGTTCTTTAAATAGCCTTGAATATTTGCATCTAGATCTATTTTTCCCGCAGAATGCATGCGAAGTGCGGCTAAAAAAGTGATGGGTTTTGACAAAGATGCGGTTTGAAAAAGCGTCGAATTATCTATGGGCTGAAGATTTTGAAAGTTCTCATTTTGATAAGTTTCTGCCCAATCAATTTCTCCTTGTTTAATAATCGCTAGTGAAAGTGAAGGAATTTGATGCGCCTTCATAGCAGCTTGAATGGAGCTGAAGGTTTCTGTTTCGTTGATAAATTTTACCTTATTTCGAATGCCGTTTTCTAATTCGTATTTCTGAGTATTTTGCGATTTACAAGACATCATGGCAATACTTAGTAAAGCGAATACTACTGATTTGAATAGGGTTTGGTTGGTGTTTTTTTTCATGACTTAATTAATTTAAATGCTTTGGTTTGGAATTTTTTTTCAATTTTATTTACTTTTTTATACTAATGATGAAAAATTTGCGAAACCATTTAAGGTAGAGTAAACCTGCATCATATGTGTTCCATAAAATTGATACCACAAAGAAACAACGCCAAAACTGTCTATAAAAGTGAAAGTACAGGAATGCAGAGAAACGCTTGTTGAACGTCATTTTTTAACCCGAATGAAGTATAATACGGGAAATGAGGTTTAAACTACAAGCTGTTCCAGTTTTTGAATTTTACGGATTGTCTACTGGAGACTTCAATTTTTTCTCCGCTTGTTAGGGTAATATGCAATCGGTTATTAAAATACGGTTGAATATCCGCAATGTATTGGGTATTAATTATCTGGCTTCGGTTGGCTCTAAAGAACACTGTGGGATCTAACTTTTTTTCAAGAAGATTTAAAGAGCGTTTTAGCATTGCTTTTTTGTCGCCAAAATACAAGCGCGCATAATTTTCTAAAGACTCGATAAATCGAATGTCTGATAAAGGGATAAAGTGGCAATGCTCTCCATCTTTGATAAATATTTTTTTATGCAAGGGCAGAATATCCTGCTGAACTTTTGCTTTTTCGTTGAGTTCTTGCTTTACCTTTTCAATGGTTTTTGCAAATCGTTCTTCTCGCAAAGGTTTAACTAAATAGTCAAGAGCGTTTAATTCGAAAGCCTTTACGGCATATTGGTCATAAGCTGTCGTAAAAACCACTTCTGGGGCTGTGGTTAATTCTTCTAAAAGATCGAAGCCCGACTTTTCTGGCATATGGATGTCCAAAAAAAGAACATCGGGTTCATGTTTTTCAATCAAATCAATCGCTTGGTCGGCGTTAGAGGCCTCGGCAATCACCTTAAATTCTGTGTAGTGTTTTAAGGCACGTTTTACTTCTTCGCGCGCCAGACGTTCGTCATCGATTACTAGTGTCTTAAAGGGTTTCATGGTCTGGAAAAGGTATTAAAAGATGTGCTAAAACGGTCTGCTTGTCCATCATTTTCAGCGAAAAAGTAGCTTTATTTTGATACTGAATTCTTAAGCGTTCTTTCAAATTCTCTAAGCCAACCCCTTGAGAATGATTTGCCTGTAGTTTTCCTGGATTTTGGACTTGAATGCTTAGCTTATCTTCTTGTCGGGTAATTTTCACGTCGATTAACCCGCCTTCAATACTTTTGTCAATGCCATGTTTGATGGCATTTTCTACCAATAATTGAATGGTCAAAGTTGGAATTTTAAAGTGTTGCAACTCTTCGTCAACATGAATAGCGATGGCCAAACGTTCTTCAAAACGCAATTTCTCAATCTCTATATAATCATGCACCAAACCCAATTCCTCTTTAATGCTGATGAACTCCTTGTTTTTTTCATAGATAGAAGATCGTAATAAATCCGACAACAAGTCGATCGCTCTTCTGGCTGTATTTGGATTTTCGATGACTAATGATTTGATAGAATTTAAAGAATTGAATAAAAAATGCGGATTTAATTGTGCTACTAAATTATCCAATTGAATTTGCTTGGCAAGTAAAGAAAGCTTTGCATTTTCCTTAGCAGTTTGCAATTCTTTTTGATAGTAATGGTACAAGTGATAGGCTAAAATCCAAATGGACATGAGTCGCAAACCGGTTATAAACACAGGATGGAAAAACAATGCTTCTACCAAATCTCTATATTCTTCTGCAATAAAGGTCCAATACAAGTACCATTTTAGATTGGCTAAAAACGCGTACAAAAATGATAGCAAAGCGATTAATGGAATAACACGTAGGAGTAATTTTTTTATACTAATGGTTTTCCAGCCATATTTCAAAGCCAATCCTCTATAAAAGTGACTCAACCCAATGCCTAGGAAAATATCAAAGACATAATTCAATAGTGTATAAAATAAAGTGTAATTATCTCTAAAATAGACAATAAGAGCCCAATAGATGGAAACAAATCCCCAACCTAAAAATTGACATTTCCAATACAAGGAAATGCGAGATGTATGCGATGCTATGTGTTTTGAGTCATTCAAAGCAATACAAAGTAAGGCATTTTAAATCCATATGGAAATAAAAAGTACATCAGCGTCGTATTTTGGTGCTTGAATGTAAAATTTTTGAACCCAGTTCAACCAATTCTAAAATATGCTTTTAAGATTTGTAATTATTATACATGATTAGTCCATACAATCAAAAGTAACCGATTATTTTTTAGTAGGTTTTGCATTTCGAGCAATTTGAAAACCTAAGAATCCACCAAAAGCTGCTCCTGGTAGTGATAATAAGTATATAAAAACAAAATTACTTAAATACTTAGCCGCAAGCATGTAGGCTAAATATTCAAATAAAAACCATAGCACAATTGTTATAAAAATGTATTTAAAGGGTTTAATTCCTTTTTTATTCAATTTATTTTGAATGACTTTTCCAAGCACTAATAGGCTAATTGATTCTACCATTTTTGATGCTGATATTGAAATTGTATAAAGGTTTTAACAAATATTGAAATATAATAACACTTAAAATGATAATTGATAGAATAAAATGCATTGGGATTTTATAAATTTAAGTTTTTGCTTTGCATATCTTCCAACATTTACCTTGAAAAATATTTGCTTTGATAAGGGTAAATATTGCTAATTATACAATCACTTTTCTTTTGATTACTTTTCATAAATTTTTTACATCAAAAAATCCATCAGCATTTCTTACAATTCCTTAACTTCACCACTCAAACTTAAACATACAAGCCATGCATAAATTTTTATTTGCTTCAGTATTTACGGTCTTTTGCATCACTTTTGGAATAGGCCAATCTCAGGTAATGACACCAGAGCAACTCATTCAGCTCAACAGAGTCTCATCCGTCGGTTTAACCGAAGACGGTGAGCGAGTGGTCTATAGATCAACAACTTATAATATCGAAACGAATGCACGTTCAACGCAGTATTTTTCTGTTTCAGTGGATGGAGGCGATATTACAACAATCGATAAGGTTGGCGACTTGGTAAAAGACAAAAACATTTCACCCGATGGCAAATGGAAATTGGTTTCCAAGGATGTGAAACTTCAGAACGTCTATGGGACTGATCATTATAACGACGTGCCAAAATCTAATGTGCATATTTACGATCAGCTCAATTACAGGCATTGGGATACTTGGGAAGATGGTGCTTATAGCCATGTGTTTTTGCAATCTGCGACTGATGATTCGGATGGCGGAATAGATTTGATGAAAGGCGAACCTTACGATTGCCCACAAAAACCTTTTGGAGGCGATGAAGATTACATCTGGAGCCCAGACTCAAAAAAAGTCCTTTACGTTACCAAAAAATTAGAAGGTACAGCCTATGCAAAAAGTACCAATTCTAACATTTATGAATATAATGTAGAAACTAGAACAACCACAAACCTGACTGAATACAACAAAGGTTACGATACACAACCAGCCTTTTCATCAAAAGGAACTTTAGCGTGGTTACAGATGAAACGTGATGGATATGAAGCGGATAAAAACGACATCATTGTAAGATTAGATAATACTGACATGAATCTAACAGCTGATTGGGATGGCACGGTGAATGGATTTATATGGAGTAACGATGGGTCTAAAATTTATTTTACAGCACCTGTTGGTGGAACAGTGCATGCGTTTGAACTAGATGTTCCAAAGAAAAAGAAGAAAATTTCGGCTCCAAAACAAATTTCTGAAGGGCAATTTGATGTCAATGGTATTATTGGTCAAAGTGGAAAACATCTGATTGTGTACAGAAGAGACATGAACCATGCTTCTGAAATCTATAACCTGAACATCAAATCAGGAGATATGAAACAATTATCTCATGCCAATGATGACGTTTACAACAATATAAAACTTTCTAACATTGAAAAACGTATTGTAAAAACGACCGATGGCAAAGACATGGTGACTTGGGTAATTTATCCGCCAGATTTTGATCCGTCTAAAAAGTATCCAACTTTGTTGTACTGTCAAGGTGGTCCGCAAGGTGCCTTGTCTCAGTTTTATTCTTTTCGTTGGAACTTTCAACTCATGGCTGCCAATGGGTATATTATTGTAGCACCAAACCGAAGAGGAATGCCAGGACACGGCGTAGAATGGAACGAGCAAATCTCTAAAGATTATGGTGGCCAAAACATGCAGGATTACCTATCGGCAATCGACGATGTCGCCAATGAATCCTATGTGGATAAAAATAGGTTAGGCTGTATTGGTGCAAGTTATGGTGGCTATTCTGTATTTTATTTAGCATCAATTCACGAAGGACGATTCAAGTCCTTTATCTCGCATGATGGGATTTTTAATTTGCAATCCATGTATGGCACGACAGAAGAATTGTTCTTTGTCAATTGGGACATTGGCGGTCCGTATTGGGACAAAAGCAATGCAGCAGCACAAAAGTCTTATGCAGATTTTAATCCTATCAATTTTGTAGATAAATGGGATACGCCAATCTTAATCATTCAAGGCGGTAAAGATTTTAGAGTTCCTATTGGACAAAGTTTAGAAGCCTTTCAAGCGGCACAGTTACAAGGTATAAAATCGAAGTTGTTGTATTTTCCAGAAGAAAACCACTGGGTACTATCAGCTCAAAACAGCTTAGTCTGGCAACGTGAATTTTATAAATGGTTAGACGAGACGGTAAAGAATGTGGAGTAAATTATAATGCAATTACAATTTATCAAATGAATAATATTATTACACTTACTGTAAACCCAGCAGTCGACAAAAGTGCTAAAGTGGACGGCATGATTCCAGAGCATAAGCTTAGTTGCCATAGTTTTGATTATCAGCCTGGTGGAGGAGGCATTAATATTTCTAGGATTTTACAACGTTTAGAACAGAATTCTGATTGTCTTTTTACTTCTGGAGGAGACAATGGCAAACTTTTACAGTCATTGTTGCTTAAAGAGAATATAAATACACATCCGATTTCTGTCCAAGAACCCACACGAGAGAATTTTTCTGTTGTGGATACCACGACTAATTTTCAGTATCGATTTGGCATGCCTGGTGGAAAAGTAAGCCATAGTGAGTTAGAGGCTTTAACCTCTAAATTATTGGAAATTGTAAAAGATGGCGACATTTTAGCGTTAAGTGGCAGCTTGAGTTCGTCAATGCCCTCAGATTTTTATGTCCATATTATTCGAATGTTAAAGAATAAAAACATCAAAATAGTATTAGATACATCTGGTCAGGCTCTAAAACAAGCTATAGAGCATAAGGTTTGTTTAGTAAAACCTAATCAACGAGAATTGGCGTTTTTGGCAGATAAAGACTTTCTTAGTAACAAAGAGCAAGAAGATTTTGCCATGCAATTAGTTACATCAAATCTTGTAGAATATGTAGTCGTATCAATGGGTGCAAAAGGAGCATTTATGGCTTCTAAAAATGGTGTGGTATACCAACAAACACCAGTAGTGCCTGTTCATAGTACTATAGGAGCAGGAGACAGCATGGTGGCAGGATTAATTTATGGTATTCAACAAAGCTTAAGCCCTCAACAAATGCTTAAATACGGTGTAGCGTGTGGTTCTGCAACGACTATGAGTGAAGGTACAAGTTTGGCAACTATAGAAAATATAAAGTACACTTTAAGTTTGCTTTCTTAATAGATGAGGATATAAGCATAACATGTTTAGTTGGAGTTATAGTTCTCAACTTTTTAAGTATATTTACTAAGTAGACAGTATACATGGCTAGATTTATCAAAGATCGTTCTAAGAGTAAAGGTTTAGCGCCAGGTTCCCTTGTTTTTATAGGGCGCCAAAAAATGAATAAGCCCGAACTTTTTGTTATGGATTATAACCAAAACAGTCTAGAAGAAAAACAAATACATAGTTTAACTGAAATAGAAGATTATATCCACAAAGATGGGGTTACTTGGTTAAACATTAATGGTATACATGACCTTGAATTGATAAGAGAATTAGGAGACATGTTTAACATCACTTCTTTACTTCTCGAAAGTGTTTTAAATACAGACCAACGTCCAAAGTTTGAAAGCTTTGACAATCATGACGCATTTATTCTAAAAATGATACATTACGACGAAACGATAAAACAAGTAGTTGCAGAACAATTTTCTTTAATTCTTGGTAAGCGCTACGTGATTACACTTCAAGAAAGACAAGGTGATGTATTTAAAGGTGTAAGAGAGCGAATTAGAAACAAAAAAGGAAGAGTACGATTGAGCGATAACGATTATTTGATGTACGCACTGCTGGATGCTATAGCAGATAACTATGCCATTGCAATAGAAACTGTTGGTAGAAAAATAGATGAGTTGGATGGTAGAATATTTAAGTACAATGAAAAAGGCTTAACCGAAGAAATATATACATTAAAAACAGAACTCAATTACTTAAGAAAATCCGTGAGACCCGTGAAAGATGTGGTTAATAGCTATTTAAAAGCAGAAAGTCCATTTTTCATGGAAAAAAACATCGTATATCTTAAAGATTTAAACGATTCTATTACACATTCCGCAGAGTCTATAGAATTGTATAATAATTTAGTCTCCGACCAGCTTAATATTTATAATACGAACATGAGCAACTCTTTAAATCAAGTGATGA
Organism: Bacteroidia bacterium; assembly: GCA_030429455.1. GTDB lineage: Bacteria > Bacteroidota > Bacteroidia > Flavobacteriales > Flavobacteriaceae > Psychroflexus. The sequence continues at coordinate 8,497 of JAUIFC010000028.1, forward strand.
AGGTGCTTACAATATTTGCGTCAATTTTTATTCCTTTAACTTTCCTTGCGGGCATTTATGGGATGAATTTTGAATACATTCCTGAATTAAAATATAAATACGCCTACCTTATTTTTTGGATTTTAGTACTGGTAATTGGTATAGGTTTAATTATATATTTCAGGCGTAAAAAGTGGCTGTGATTGTAAGCTGCTTTTTAGATTTATAAATTAAATTCTTCCTTTTACTTCACAATCGCTAAGTATGTAGAACCATAAGTTCCGACACGGTCAAACGTATGTGTTTGTGCTGCTAGTGGTGAAAAATCAACAACTTCCTTGACAAAATCTGGAAAAAAATCAATTTCCATGCTAGCTGAACGCAGTAAAATTTTGGTTCCAGTTGTCGAGTTCTTCAGAATTTCTTTCCATTCATTAATTAAGGCTTCTGGCGCATAATGTGCCAACCAATCTTGATGGTCTAGTAATATATAATGTGTATATGTTTTTGGATTTTTTTCTAAGAATTCTTGAATGGTACACGTATGAGTAGTGAGATGTTTTTCGCGTTCACGAATGGTTTGAAAATGTTCTTTTTTCAAATATTCAGGGCAATTAGAGGTAGTATATTGGCCAAAGGTATACAAGTGCCAAAAATAATTATCTTGAATGGGTAGTTCTGTAAAAATATGTTTAAGACGTTGAGAGGCGAATTCAGCAACACCACCGTTGGGGTACTCTTTTAAAATCAAATCTCGTTGAGCTCTCGGAACACCTAAAAGACTCATGGTTAAATGTCTGTTCATCATCCACTTAACAAATTTGGTCACCAAGACAGGTTCTAAATCTACGTAGGCCTTTTTCTGTTCGTCTAGCGTAGTACTCGAAAAAAGCTCTTTCACAAGTTTTGAACGCTTCTTACTTCTATTTAGATACTTGTTGAATAGCCACGCAAATTGCCCTGAGGTTCCAAAAAAATAAAACGACTTTTTCTTAGCATTTTTATGAAAATAATACAACTTTTTGTCCCAGAACTCTTGAGCCGATTTCGATAACTGGTCTCTTAATTGATTGTTATAGATTCCTTCAGCTTCCTTGTTGTAGCCTTCGCCAAAAAATTTAAATAATTGTTCGAATTTACCGATCCTAAACAATGCCTTTTTAAATTCCAGTAAAGCGTTTTGTCTATAGTTGACATCAATCGCATGAATTTCTTTTGGATTATCCAAGAGGTAATCCAAGGCGTTGCATCCCGCAGAGGTGATCATTACAATCTCTGATGTATCATCAATTTTTAATAATTCTCTATCCAATCTAGGATCTTCCCAACAGGTGTTATACACCAAGTTGTTTCCGTGAACTTTGCTAAAAAGTGTATCTCTTAGCCGATCTAATTGTCTTTTCATTAGGCGCAATATTAAAGACATCTTTCAATTAATACTGCATTAGGTTACAATATCTTTACCTTAGAATCAATTATATAATCTTTTAGCAACATAGGCCTTTTATTTTTCTGATTTTTCATTTCTATTATTGCTCAAAATTTGATTTTGAAAGTTGTAAAAACAAAGTCCTACTCCACAAAAACATTCATTCAGAATTCTGATGCACTCCTAGAAGTATTTAAAATATATTCTGAAGAAATACCTGTTTTAAGAGATAGTACAAGCAATAGCAATAAGAGTTATGTCACGTCGTTTATTTCGCAGTATATTTTATACACAAGAGAAGAGGTGTTAAAATCGCCGAAATACTCAAAACGACAAAAGCAATTAGCCAAATATGCATCACCACTTATTTTTCAACTTGCAAAACTGTTAATTGGCAACAAGCTGGTTTGGATAAATAACAACATTACTTCTACACCATTGTATAATGCCAAATGGGATTTGTATGATATCAATCGGTTGTCAAAAAGTATTTCCTCTCTATACCCTAGGTCTATTTTGATCTATAAAAGTATAGAGCCAATTACCAATCCCGAATTGTTTCATAAGTTTGAATCTGAAAATTATATCCCTTTGTTAGGGAGACAGGTTTATATTTTCGACCCAAAGACATCGAAATATAAGAAAAAGCGCTCCTATCAAATGGACAAAAAATTAGCTGAAAAACAAAATCGTTTCTATTGGACAACTTTAGATCTAAATAACGACAGAGACATAAAGCGCGTTTTGCTGTTGTACAGAAAACTCTACTTGGATAAGCACTCGAAATATAATCCAATTTACACCTCGACCTTTTTGACAAGAGGATTTGGAGGCTTCAGACTACGTTTTGAGGTACTAAAAGAAAAAGAAACTGACAATATTGTGGCGGTCCAAGGCATACATGAAACCGAAAAAGTAATTAATACTTCATTTATAGGCTACGATCAAACTTTACCTCAGCAATTAGGCTTGTACCGTTTAATGAATTATGAATTGATGCGACAAGCCATTGAAAAAGAGAAAATTTTAAACATGAGTAGCGGTGCTGGTGATTTTAAATTGAAACGAGGTGGTGTAGCTTCTTTTGAATACCAAATGATTTATCAAAAAAACCTGTCTTCATTTCAAAGAAAACTATGGAAGTATTTAGCAAGAACTTTAAATAAAACAGCGAAACAGCAGATGTTAGAACTCAAAGTTTAATCGCAATATTTTTATAAAAATTGTTGCATAATATGAAATGAAAACATCCTTGTTAACTTAAGAATACTAAGAGAAAGGGTCTAAGACTTCAATTTTGGGTATATAAAATTTCACCTTTGTTATCCCAACAAATTCAATTGTTTCATAGATAAAAAAATCTGAATATAACTTTGAGAAGTTTCAAAGCAGCATTCAATAAGCATTTGTGGTGGTTAAAACTTTTAATAGACTTATTCTTCTATATCGTCTTTAGAAATTTTATATTTTAGTCTATTAAATACATCCACTGATAAAACAAAACAAAGAATTTGAAAATAGAATAATTTCATGGAAAAAATAATCATAACCCTAAGCTTGTTGTTTGCCGTTTATTCGACTTACAGCCAAAAGAAGCCCTATGTAATTTACAACGCAAAAGGGAAGAAAGTTAGTTATAAAAAAATGAGTAAAAGGCTGCAACAAAAGGACATCGTGCTGTTCGGTGAGTTTCATAACAATCCTATTTCTCATTGGTTACAGTATGAACTAACCTCAGACTTACATAAAACTCGAGAACTCATTTTAGGTGCCGAGATGTTTGAAGCAGATAACCAAACACCATTGAGCGACTATGTAGATAACAAGATATCTTCTAAAGCATTAGATAGCTTAGCAAGGTTATGGCCAAATTATAAAACCGATTACGCGCCATTGGTGGATTTTGCCAAGGAAAATAATTTGGAATTTATAGCCACCAACATCCCAAGGCGCTATGCGAGCATGGTTTATAGGCAAAAAGGATTTGAAGCTCTAGACGACCTTTCCGCTAACGAAAAGGAATGGATTGCGCCATTGCCAATAGCTTTTGATAGCGAGTTGCCAACCTACAAAAAAATTCTAGAAGATATGGGAGACCATGGTTCGCCGTCTTTGGTCAAAGCCCAAGCCATAAAAGATGCGACAATGGCTTATTTTATTTTAAAAAATTATCAAGCAGGAAAACTATTTATCCATTACAACGGTTCGTTTCATTCTGACTATTACGAGGGAATTTTATGGTACCTCAAGGGACAAAACAAGACTTTAAGCTATGCCACAATCTCTACAGTTTCGCAAGAGGACGTCAACAAATTATTAGAAGAAAACAAAGGTAAAGCCGATTTTATCATCTGTGTGGATTCCAATATGACAACAACATATTAAAAGCGCATTTAATGAATGAGGTTTTAAAAAGAATAGATGATTGGTTCAAAAAAGAGTTTAAGAAAAAATTTCTTCTTTTTGTATCGCTGCCTTTGGTGATAAGTACCTTATTTGTTATCGATTTTATCATTTTACCGGGCGAAACTAGAACGGAATATATTGTTGAGGTTTACGATATTTCCATTGCTCAAAGAGATGCATTTGGGTATACAAGTTCTGCTAGACAAAAGGGATATTATTATGTCACAACAAATGATTATTCCTTTTCTACAATGGAAAGACGGATAAGAAATGAACGAATCGATATCACCATTACACCGCTATTTAACTCTGTAAACGCTGTCCTGCTAGACAACAATCGTAAGGTAGATCTTCAAACAGGATTTAATGGCATCAATGGTGTGATGTTGATTTTCTGTTCCTTAGGCTTATTCATTTCAGTAATTTATGTTTTATCGGTAAAAACGATATCCGAAAATGCCAGATTGAACTTAAAATATTTTAACGGGTTTATTGTTGTTCTTTGGGGCATCATCATTTATAAATATGGGATATGAAGCATTCTTCAAAACTATTGATATCCCAATTATATGATAAATCCATTAAAATGAACTGTATGAAATACATTTTTTTAGTCCTATGGATTACTTCTCGTCTTTCAGCACAGGAGATAACGCAAGCTACATTTGATGACATAAACATGAACATCAAACATGTACTTTTTAGCATTGATAACCCTGAAGATCTAAGGGTTTTGACGAGTAAGTTTAACCTCAAAGCGAAAGACTCCATACGTGTAGATATTTTAACCTCCAACTTGGATGTAAGCTTTAAAGCCAATAATATAAGGACGGATTATATATTACCTTTTTATTTTCTTACGGATCAACCAAACGAACTACAACTTACCATTTTTGCAGTATCAGAACAACCCAAGCGCAATGGCGAAAAATATATAAGAGGAAAATACCATTTTATCCTGTACAGTACCATCGAATATACAGACGGAAAAACCTTATTTAAAGAGTCGTCAATAGTCATAGATTCAAAGTCCATAAACAAATGGTTTTTAGATGGGTATAAATCGTATTTGGATAAAACTAGGCCAGTTTTTAAGCGATATGGTTTTGTGCCACCGCCACCGCCGCTACCGCCTTCAAGCCTGTAATACGAGTTGAACTAAACATGCAATCCATTATACCATTTGTGATTTGAAATTACTGTAAAAGAAATTGATGATTTTTTTCTTAGATAAAGCATACCTTTAGGCCTAAATTTGTCACTGATACTTTAATCTTTGCCGATATACAAATGAAAGTAATCATCTTTTGTGGCTTACTTCTGTTAACAGTTTTAGCCTGTAATTCCGAAAAGAAAATACAAACAACAGCTTTGAATGGTGCAACACCTATACTTTATAAAGGGTTTCAACTGAAACCAGGTGACATCTTATTTCAAGATAGCGACTGTGGCCCTTTTTGTGAATCTATTGAAAAAGTAACCTTCGGATTTCAAGGCTCTAAATTCTCCCATGTAGGAATGCTTATTCCAAAAGGAAAGGCGGAATTCGTAGTGATTGAAGCTGTAACAAAGGGTGTTGTAGAAACGTCGTTAGATAGTTTTTTTCATAGATCGTTTGATGAGATGAATAGGAGCAAAGTTGTGGTAGGAAGGCTTAAAACCGAACATAAACATCTTATTCCCAAAGCCGTCGATTTTTCTAAATCTAAATTAGGCTTAGCCTATGATGATGTATTCGATATTTCCAACGACAAGTACTACTGTTCAGAATTAATATACGATGCATTTAAATATTCAAATAATAATGAACCCATATTTCAACTACAACAAATGACCTATAAGGATCCTGAGACCGATCGCATTTTTCCCATTTGGGAAAATTATTTTAAAGCGTTAAATGTTAGTATTCCGGAAGGTGAGCTAGGCCTTAACCCTGGAGGAATGTCTATAAGTCCGTACATAGAGATTGTACATTTTTACGGCAGACCACAAGGCTTTAAAGGTCAAGTAAACGAATAAGGAGAAAACAGATAAACTTTCCAGAAATCATTAAAAAACAGGTAGAGTTATTCTAAAGTAACAAAATAGATAGACAGAGTTTATTTTACAGTTTCACTTGGTATCTATCTGCTACTCTTCTGAATATCATTTACTTTTTCATTTATAATCTTGGATAACTTGTTAGCACCTTTGACGGACAAATGATGCGGGTCTCTATAATCTTTAGACTTAAAAGCCGAATGGTTCAACATATTTTCGTAGGAGCAATGATCGTTTTGAGCCGAAAGGTTTTCTACAAAATTGATGGTGAAGTTTAGTTGTTCTGCGTTTAAATGGTCGCGATAAGAGTGGTGACACGGAGTGGTTAGAAAAAGGATAGATATGTCGTTCTGTTTGGCCCAATCAATCATTTTATGAATCAATTTGACATTCTGCTTCAAAACCTCTTGTCGTTCTTTTGAATGTATTGCAAATGTTTGTTGTTTAGCAATTTTTTCACCATTGCCAATCGTCTTGTTATTCAAACTATAAAATAACCGTATACCCCAACCATTGCTCGTGCTATAACTTGGAGACCTGTCTAATGCAAAATGCTTATATAATCTCTTTAAATTAGTCTTAAGCGGTCTATTTAAAATTTCTAAATAAAACAAATCAGTATCTTCTTCGCCGATGCCATAATACATTTCATAATTTTTAATGATGGCATAAGAAGAATTTTTCAGTTTAATAGTTCCCCATAGGCTTGGATAAGAAATCGGTAGGATAATAGTTTTTAGATTTGGAAGGGCGTTCTTATACTTATTTAAAATTTTATAATCATAATAAATGGATTGACTATTTATTCCAGCATTAAAAGTAAATGAATCGAATTTATCGGGATTTAGATTAAAAAATGCATGAGAACTTCCTAAAATAAGAGTTTCTATTTGCTTAGAGTTGTTATCGAGAAATTCCCTTTTTAGGATATAATCATTGGGAACATTGGTCAAAAGTACTTCGATGGTCAAAGAAAGAATTAAAATGGGTAGAAATAAATAAAATGCCTTAGTAACGTATTGTTTCATAACTTTCTAAAACTGAAAATATATAAATTCTTGCTGTTGTCCAGCAAACCAAACTATTGAAAAAACGATGATATAGTATACAGAGATTCTATAAGGCCTTTTCCATTTTAACCCCAAATATTCAATAGCATATTTATGTTCTCTGCCTTTCCATTCGATAAGAATAAAAATGATTAAAAGAACACAAATTTTTAAAACAAAAATATTATCCACAAACATTGGAAATTCGAACATCGAAACGGAAAAAATCTCCGTAAAAAAGAATAGTATTTGCTTAAAGGATTCTGATCTAAAAAACACCATTCCTATGGCAAATTACAAAAAAGTTCTGGTAACCTGATACGTCTCTAATAGAGAAGGTAGTATTTTGCCTTGAGCAACTATCGATGTTTGTTTTTTCTTTTTTATAAATAGAGATGGTATAAATATCAATGCAGCATAAAGTCCCCAAATAAAAAAATTCCAACTTGCGCCATGCCAAATGCCTATAACTGAAAAAAGTATTACCGTATTAACCACTTTAGTATAACTGTTTATGGGATATCTTCTTACCAGTGGAATAAATAAATAATCTCTAAACCATTTCGTTAGCGAGATGTGCCACCTTCTCCAAACCTCAGGAATATCTCTAGAAAAAAAAGGTTGGGCAAAATTTTGCTGCAAATTAAAGCCGAATAGTCTGGCTGTCCCAATGGCGATATCAGAATATCCCGAAAAATCGCCATATATCTGGAAACTAAAAAAAATGGCACCTAGTAACAAGGTACTTCCATTTAGCTCTGCATAATTTGAAAATATCGTGTCTGCTATAATGGCACAATTGTCTGCGATAACGACTTTTTTAACTAAACCCCATAAAATTTGACGACTTCCATCTACGGCTTGACTGTAATTAAATGTTCTTTGTTTAAAAAACTGCGGCAGTAAATTTGAGGCTCTTTCAATTGGTCCAGCCACTAACTGCGGAAAAAAACTAATGAATGCTGCAAAGCCAATAAAATCTGTGGTGGGGTTTAACTTTTTCTTATAAACATCAATCGTATAACTTAGGCTTTGAAAGGTATAAAAACTTAAGCCCACAGGCAGAATAATATTCAGAGAAAAACCATTCAGTTGAAATCCAAAAAATGTAAATGCTGAAAACAAAATTTTCTAAGAAAAAATTGAAATATTTAAAATAACCTAACAAGCCTAAATTAACGGCGACACTCACCCAAAGTAAGACTTTTCGTCTCTTGTGGTTTTGCTCTTTACCAAGCTTAAAACCAACAATATAATCTACTAAAGTACTACTTAAAATAAGCAACAAAAACCGCCAATCCCACCAACCATAAAAGACATAACTTGCAAAAACAATAAACAAATTTTGAATCCTCAAGTTGTAATTTGTCACAAACCAATAGACCAAGAAAACTAAAGGTAAGAATATGGCAAAGTCGATAGAATTAAATAGCATTATTCATTTTTAGTTTACTATTTCTATATGTTTCGAAAATAGGCGAAATCCTCAAAACATCTTTAACTCAACAGTATCCTTTATTCTTTTAGTTATCGGAGTATCAAAACTAAAAAATTAACCGCAATCGCTAAGAGTTTATATTCAGCAATTTAGCTCTTTGAGACCCTTGCTCAAACCTTGGCGGTCTTAGCGGTTAAAACAATCTGAGCCATGGATTCCAATAGTTTGAAAATTGAAAATAACCCCAAAGGTTTAAACCAATTAACCTCACGGCACATTTCGACATACCATTTTTAAGCCATTGTATGATTTACTTGAACCGATTAAAAAAACAAGAACATTTCTTCAGGTTTTAGACTGTTTAATTCGATATGGAAAAACCATTTAATCGAATGAGAAAAATAGGTTCAGTGGTATAATAGAACAAAAAAGTGATGTATTTTTGAGGGATATACGAGTACTACACACAAGAAACCAATACTAAATGAAAATACTTCACACTGCCGATTGGCATTTAGGACATCGCCTTCACGAGCAATCTCAAATCAAAGAACAAACTCTTTTCCTATCCTGGATTGAAAATTACATTATCAACGAAAAAATCGATGTTTTACTCATTTCAGGTGATGTTTTCGATACCAATGCGCCTTCAAATCAAAGTTTGGAGATGTATTACAATTTCTTGATAACCTTGAAAAACACCGCATGTCAATCGATTATCATTACCGGAGGAAATCACGATTCCCCTGGCACATTGAACGCTCCACGACATATCCTCAATGCGCTTTCCATCAAAGTGGTCGGAAAAGCAACTGAAAATATCCAAGATGAGGTTTTCGAAATTACGATTAATGGCGAAAAAGTAGTGGTTGGAGCCGTTCCTTACCTGCGTGATGGTGATATCAGAAAAGCAGTCGCAGGAGAATCCTTCGAGGAATTGACGGACAAATACAAACAGGCTTTAATTAACCATTACGAAGAATCGGCCGAGCAATGTCGATTGATCAATGCAACCAATGCACCTGTCATTGCAATGGGACATTTGTTTGCCACAGGTGGTTCGGTGTCAGAAAGCGAGCAGAATATTTATGTGGGCAACTTGGGACATATTGGCGCCGAGGATTTCCCTAACTCCTTCGACTACATCGCTTTAGGGCATTTGCACAGAGCACAAGTTATTGGCGGAAACCAAAAAGTAAGGTATTCTGGTTCTCCAACTATTCTCAGTTTTAGTGAAATTAACTACGATAAAAAAGTCATTGTGCTCACGATTGAAGACAATAAAATTTCAACGATAACTGATGTTTTGGTGCCGCGTTTTAGAAATTTCTATAAAATTGAAGGAACGGTTCAGGAATGCATTGAACAATTTCCAGATTTAATTTCGAATGAATATGATTTGAAGCCTTGGGTTGAAATAGTTTTAACAGAAGAACACACCGTCAACACCGACGAATTAAAAGCGGCTGCAGAACCTTTTCCGTTCGAAATTCTAAAAATAGCCTTAAAAAATCAAAGGCGTTTACGAGGAATTGAAGAATTGTTGGAAGAAACAAAGTCGATAAAAGAACTTGAACCTAATGAAGTGTTTAAATTAAAATGCAAAGAAATAGGCTATAATTTGGACGAAAACCCAGCAATTGAAGATGCCTTCAACGAAATTCTACAAGCGGTTAAAAATCAATAAGTTCCTATTACAATGAAAATTTTAAAAATAGAACTGCAGAATTTAAATTCATTAAAATCGGATACACCAATTATAATCGATTTTGAAAATGACGTGTTCAAAGATGTCGGATTGTATGCAATTACGGGTTCTACAGGGGCTGGAAAAACAACAATTTTGGATGCCATCACAATTGCCTTGTACCACAATGTTCCGCGTTTCAATAAGTCCAAAGGAACGTTGCTGGATGTGGTGAGTCATGGGGCAACCCATGCGTTTAGTCGGGTGACGTTCGAAAATGAAAATCTAACCTACGAAGCGTTTTGGGGAATGCGTTTGGCTTCGAAAACAGGAAAGTTACTTGTCAATCCACAAGAGGAAGTAAGTTTGAAAAATCTAACCTCCGACACCATTTTAGCCTCTCAAAAAAGAGCGGTAGCCTTAGATGTCATTCGTGTGACTCAATTGGATTACCATCAGTTTTTAAGATCTGTCATGTTGGCTCAAGGCGAATTTGCTTCATTTTTAACGGCCAAAGGTCCCGAAAAAGGAAGGCTGTTGGAGCAAATTACTGGTGAAGAAATTTATAAAAAAATTGGTCAAGCCATTCTAGATCGAAAAGCCAAAGAAGAAAATAGTTTAAAAGAAATTCAATCGAAAATCAATGCTGACGATGTACTTTCTGAAGAAGCAAAAATTCAGTTAACGGCAAAAGACAAAGAGCTCGATGTTAAAATTTTAGCTGTAGAAAAAGAGATGAATGCCATTCAAAGCATTGTAAATTGGTATTTGAAATCAAAAGAATTAGCCGCTAAAGCTGAAACATTGGAAGTTGAATCACAAGAGGTGAATCTTGAATTCGAAAGGCATAAAGCCGAATTTGAAGCCTTGGACCTTAATGAAAAAGCGGAAGCCTTCAAAGAACCCATTCAAAATTTCAACCGAAATGAGAAAGCAAGACTTGAAAAAACAAACCAATTCAAAGTTTTAGAAGAACAATTATCTGAATTAAAACCTAAAATTGAACGATTAACAGCATTGACCCAAACGCAAAATGAGCAACTGGAATTAGAGGTTAAAAACTTTGAGGCTTGGCAACCAAAATTGGATCTGGTCACAAAACTGGATGGACAATTGAAAAATGAGTCGGACAATCAGCAGAAGTCCAAAGAACGACTCCAAGAGGTTCAAGATTCGTTAAAACTATTAAGCGAAGAGAACACTAAATTTTCTAAGCTTTCGGCAGAAACAGAAAAGAAAATAGCACTTAACGAAGAGTTTGTGTCGCAAAACCAATACTTGACCGAAGTCAGTCAAAACATCTCCAGCTGGAACGCCGCATTGGCGACTTTAAAAGCAAATAGAGAAACGCTAAAAGAACACTTGTCTTCGGTAAAGCTAAAACAGAAAGAAGTTGAAACAACAAAAACCGAGTTGAGGTCCAATAAAAAATTGCTAGAAACAAAAAAGACTGAAATTGAAACGATTGAAAAAGAAATCACTGCGGTTGATGAAGTATTAGACAGGAATAATTTAAAGGATTTATTAGCCAAAAGGAATAAATTCTCCGCAATCGAATCCAAATGGAAACAGCTGAAGAACTTATCGGATGAGTATGTAAAGCACAACGAAAAGTTGAAGCAATATAAAGCTGACAAGAAAAATTCCCAAGTAATTTTGGACGACATCAAAAGTCAAATTACTGAAGTTGAAAAGCACATCAAAACTCAGGAATCGGCGGTAACAGATGCAGAAAAGATTTTAGATTTGGAAAAAAGCATCGCCAAATATGAGGCGGACCGACAGAATTTAGTTCCTGGCCAAGCTTGCGGATTATGTGGCTCCACAACGCATCCTTTTGCAGAAAAGCTAGAATCTGTAGGAGTTTCTCAATCGGAATTAGAATTAAAAAGCAGAAAAGATAAATTAAAAGCATCCATCGCTACTAAAGCCGAGTTAGACAAAAACGAAGTCAAGATTTCGACAGATATTGAAAATCTATCCAAGCAAATCCATTCAATAGAAAAGGATAAGACATCAATATTGTCCAAATCAAAAGTGCTGGACATGGAAGTTGATTTGACAGATGTCACAAAGATAGAAGTAGAAAGCCAACAATCCACAGCGAGACTATCCGCCATCGAGGATCAAATAAAATCGACCCAAGAATTTCAAACCAAGAAAAATCAGCTGTCAAAGGCAGTCAATGTTCAGAATCAATCCATCGAAGCATTGAAAACTAAAGATGCTACACTCGAAGAGAAAATCAAGAATATTCAATCGGAAATTGAAGCCCAACAAGCCTCAATTAAAACATTAACAGAGACTTGCGCCCATTCTGAAAACGAATTACAATCGAAATTATCTCGTTTTAGTTATGAATTGCCATCCATTGAAAATACCAATGCCTTCATTCGAAACATTGAAGCACAGATTAATCAGTTTCAACTCACCCAGAAGACTTTAGAGCAATCAAAAGCTGATTTAAGAGTGTATAAAAACCGTTTAATCGACATTAATAATCGAAGAGAAACGGCACTAAAAGCAGAAACAGATTGCAAAAATACCATTTCCGAAAGCGAAACAAAGTCCACTCAAATCCAGACAGAAAGGATTGGCATTTTGCCACTTGAATTTACAGTAGAAACTAAGCGCAACCGTCTGAAAGCTATTCGAAAAGAGTTAGCTGATAAACTGGAGATAAGTAAAAATGAGTTGCAAAAGCAGTTAGATCTTCAACGGGAAAAGGAAACCTTAAAACAGGAAAATAAAAACACCCAAGAAGTTCTAAATGCAGAACATCTTTCATTGAAAACAGCTTTGGACGCTCAACTTTCAGCAAGTGATTTCGAATCCAAAGCAGCCGTTGAAAAAGCCTTATTGAGCAGAGAAGAAAAGCAGAAATTCACCAAAAACAAAGAGGACATCAAGGAAAAACAATTGAGGTTACAAACATTAAAAGAAATGAATCTCAACGCCATTGAAGCCCAAAACGCAACCAAAACATTCGAAACCACCGAAAACGAAAGTAAGACCCAATTCGAAGCCTTAAAACACAAAAGAGATGGATTTTCGGCAGAAAAAGGAGAAGTTAAAGAAGCCTTTAGAAAGGACCAAGAAATTAAGGACAGAAACCAAAAGGTGTACAAACAGATTGAAGCCCAAGACGCCATATGTAACGTGTGGAGAGAGCTATTTAAGATCATCGGAAATTCCAAAGATGCTTTTAATGTCTACGTTCAACGTCTAACGCTCAAACATTTATTGGATTTGGCCAATGTGCATCTGTTTAAATTGAACAAACGCTATTCTCTTAAAATTGAGGAAGATTACAAGCCAAAAGAAGAACTCAATTTCAATTTAATAGACCATTACCAAACCGATCAAGCCAGATTGGTGGACACCTCAAGCGGAGGAGAAAAATTTATCATAAGTCTAGCTTTAGCCCTTGGTTTATCTGATTTGGCAAGTAAAAATGTGAAAATTGATTCCTTGTTCATCGACGAAGGTTTCGGAACATTGGATAAAAATACGCTTGAAACGGTCATTTCCACTTTAGAAACATTACAATCTCAAGGAAAAATGATCGGCATTATTTCGCATGTGGAAAATCTGAAAGAAAGGATCCCAACACAAATCAGTATTACCAAGAGGAGTAATGGAGTCAGTACAGTTGAATGGTTTTAAAAAAGCCAGGGTGTCGTAGTGAATTTAAAAAAATGGTTGAGATGCCCGTAAATTCCAGTGGTCTAGCTCCTAACAGTTTCCTTGAATGTCTTGTTGGTTTTTATGGCTTTAAGTGAATAAAATTGATGGACTTTTCGTACATTTAAGGCCTTTTATTTTCTATGCCAACTAACCCTCATGCCTAGATTCGATATCAAATGTTGTGCCTGTGTTTTAGCAGTAATAACCGATTGAAAAACAAAGGTATGACTTGTGTTTTTTGGTTGTTGAATTAAATAGAGAAGATCTGTTTGGTTGAATGGGAGAAAATAGGATTGTGGTGTAATAGAATAAAAAGGAGTTTTTAATACCATACCATTTGAAAAAGTTTTTTATTTTTTTTGAGATATAAATTAATAAAACGAGGAAACATTTGAATTGAACCTACTAAAAAAGATTATGATGATAGTAAAATTTTATAATAGTATTTAGCAGAAGCTCGGAAAGAGTTACAACATGTAAATCCAAATTTTCAAAATAGGCATTAGCCTAGAATCGAAGTATTATAAAAATGACTAAACAAAAATTGAAATTTATAGACTTATTTGCAGGGCTTGGAGGCTTTCATAAAGCATTGCACAAACTTGGTCATGAATGTGTATTTGCAAGTGAACTTGACACTAATTTGCGAAGTTTGTATCAAACAAATTGGGGTATTGAAGCCCAAGGAGATATAAAAAAAATAGTTGAAAATGAAATTGAGACAATCCCTGAACACGACATTTTGTGTGCAGGATTTCCGTGTCAACCATTCTCAAAAGCGGGAAAACAATTAGGGCGTGACGATGACAGAGGAACCTTATTTGATGAAATAGCTAAAATACTTGAATTTAGAAAACCCAAATTCTTCATCCTTGAGAATGTTCCATTTATCAAGCAACACGACAATGAAGAAACATGGAACTATATGCACAGTGAACTTTCAAACTTAGGCTATGAAGTAAACCATCAAATATATTCTCCGCAAGATTTCGGAGTACCACAGCATAGAAAAAGAATTTTTATTGTTGGTTCATTAATCGGACTCGACCATTTTTCATTTGATGAAATAGACGAACAAAAATCTTCCTTAATTGATATTCATCAATTCATTGAAGAAAAACCGACATTATTCAAAGAATTGCCAAAAGCAAATCAGGAATGTTTAAGGCTATGGCAAACATTCATCGACCAAATTCCAAAAGATATTAAGCTACCAGGTTTCCCTATTTGGGGAATGGAATTTGGAGCAACATACCCCTATGATATAACTCCACCAAGCAAAATGCCTAAATACGAGTTAGTCAACTACAAAGGAAATTTCGGGAAACAACTTACACTTGAAATGACAAAAAATGAAATGTTGGATAACTTACCAAGCTATGCAAGAGTTACACGAAAATTTCCTAATTGGAAACAGCGGTACATTAGTCATAATAGAGAATTTTACAACGACAACAAAAAACACATTAATTGGGTGGTCGCTGAAATCGCAAAATATCCTTCCCAAAGTTGGCAAAAACTGGAATGGAATGTTGGTAAGGGAGAACGAAAATTAGAAAACTACATCCTACAATTCAGGGCTTCGGGAATTAGGGTTAAAAAAGTAGATTTTTTTCCCTCTCTCGTTTGCACAAATACCCAAAGACCAATTATAGGTTGGCAAAAACGATACATAACAAGAGAAGAAGGACTAAAACTCCAATCTCTTGAAGGCATTTCACTACCAGAGAATGACAATGCCGCTTTTAAGGCTCTAGGAAATGCTGTCAATGCTAAAATTGTCAAATTAATTGCTGAAAAACTAATAAACGAACGACCTATTAACACCATAATAAAAAGTAGTAAAAAGGCATTCAATGGAACTCACATAAACTCCATCATAACAAACGAATTAAGCTATGATAGAATTGAATAACGTAAATATCCGACCAGGTGTAACAATTCTTTCAGTTTTAAAGCACCTTAATTACAAATCGTACTATGCATTAGCTGAATTTGTTGACAACGCTATTGATAGTTATTTAAAAAATGAAGAAGAATTAAAGAGGATTGGAGGTACACACTTTAAATTACGAGTAGATATTGAGTTTGACACCAATAACAACAGAATCAAGATCAAAGATAATGCTGCAGGCATTCATTCAAATGATTACCAAAGAGCTTTTAGAACTGCCGAATTACCACCTGACAATACCCGACTATCTGAATTTGGTATGGGTATGAAATCTGCCGCTTGCTGGTTTTCAAACAAATGGCAAGTTCGGACAAAAGCAATTAATGAAAATATAGAACGAACAGTAACTTTTGATATTTCTAAAATCGTTGAAGATAAAATTCAAGAACTGGAAATAGAAACTAAATCCGCCAATCCCAAATCCCATTACACTCTAATTACACTATTTGGTATTGAAGAAAAAATGCCTGTAAGAAGAGGTCTAGGAAAAGTAAAAAGACACTTGGCGAGTATTTACAGAGAGTTTTTCAGAAAGGATGTTTTAGACTTATACATTAACGGAGAAAAACTGTCTTACAGTACTCCGAAAATTTTAAACACTCCTTATTACGAAACGCCTCATGATGAAAAATTAAAATGGAAACAAGAAGTTGATTTTGACTTTGGTGATGACCACAAAGGAGGGAAATTAAGAGCCAAAGGCTTTGTTGCCATTATGGAAACTATGTCTGTAAAGGATAGTGGATTTGCATTGTTTAGAAGAGGAAGAGTCATTGAAGGAAGTGCCGACAAAGATGAAGGGTTCAGGCCTCCTACTCTTTCTGGTTCTTTGGGTAGTCATAGATATAAAAGACTGTTCGGAGAATTACATCTTGAAGGCTTTAAGGTAAGTCACACCAAAGACGGTTTTCAATGGGATGACAATATGGAAGCCTTTTTAGAAATTCTTAAAGAAGAATTGGAAGGTGAAAACTCAATACCAATTCTAAAACAAGCTGATAGATATCGTGTCCGAGAAAGTGGAAAAAAGTACAAAGAAGTATCCAAAAAGGTGGTGGACAACACAACCGAAAAAATTAAGGACAATATTTCAAAAGATGTTCAAAGTGTTGTTACAAAACCTATACCTGATAGAGTTGAAGAACCAAGTCTTAAGGAGGTATCTAAATCCTATCACAAAAAGTTTCCATTAAACATTGCCAATATTGATTATATGGTTCATATCGAATTATCATATGACGAAACCATTGATGAATTAATTCAAGTTGGAGACCATTTAATACCTGAAAAGACACCGAATTACAAGAATATAGGAGTTAGACTATCTTTAATTCATCCTTTTATGGTTGAGTTTGCAGGAGATGACCACAAAGTAATAGAACCTCTATTACGAATGGTTGTAGCATTAGGTTTATCAGAAATAATTGTAAAAAAATCTGGAGCTCCAATAACAGAATTAAGAAACAATGTGAACGAACTTTTACTTGGTTCTTTATCTAAACTGTAAAGTATGTCCGAAACTGAAAATATAAATATTATGTCCGACACACCAAATAACGACAATTGGATACCTCAGTATGGTGAAGAAACTGAAAATCTATTAAATAAGGTATTTGGTGATGATATAGGTGCTAAAGAAAAAGTAAAAGAAGAAACATACCACATAATGAAATTGTGTGGCAATCCAAATGAAGCAACCAACAACGATACAGGATTGGTTTTTGGTTATGTTCAAAGTGGAAAAACATTGTCTTTTACTACGCTAACAGCTTTGGCTAGAGACAACGATTATCAAATTGTAATTGTGCTTGCAGGTATTTCAACAAATTTGGTTAACCAATCATACAACAGACTACGTAAGGATTTAGGAGTAAATCAAGGGTTTCACAAAAAATGGCTAATGCTTAACAATCCAAAAGACCCAAACCGTAATCCACAAGATAAAAACAATATTCAAAGAGAACTTCAAAATTGGAAAAAGCCCAATACTCCTGATGACTTCAAAAAAACTTTGCTGATAACGGTAATGAAAAATACAAGTCATTTGAAAAACTTACTTTCAGTTCTTAAAAAACTTGACTTATCAAGTGTTCCGACCTTGATAATTGATGACGAGGGAGACCAAGCGAGTATGAATACCAAAGCAAGTTCTAATGCTAAAAGAGCAAAAGAAACAGGCGTCCATACCGAACAAGAAATGAGTACAATTTATGGCAGAATAAGAGAATTAAAAAACATCTTGCCACATCATACCTTTATTCAATATACCGCCACACCTCAAGCACCTTTATTCATAAATATTTTTGACAACCTTTCTCCAAACTTCATTCAACTGTTAACCCCAGGAGATAAGTACACGGGAGGTCGAGCATTTTGTTTGGAAAACCATTTCATCATAAGGCAAATCCCTTATTCCGAAATTTATAGTGACGAAAATCAATTTGATGTAGCACCTGAAAGTCTAAAAGAAGCTATGCGAACTTTCTTTTTAAGTGTTACATCGGGACGATTATTTGGTGCAAAAAAGGGAAATCCGAAAAACCGCTCAATGATGGTACACCCATCTCGTTTAGTAGATGACCACGGTATTTATTATGAGTGGGTTACACATATAAAAAATCTTTGGGGAAAAGTTTTATTGGAAAGACCCGATAATGACGAAACCAAACAGCAAATAATTTCAGAGTTCAGAGACGCTTATAAAGACTTAAAAGCAAATGCTCAAGAAGTCCAACCATTTGAAGAACTTTTAGAAACATTGGGGCATAATATCAGTAGTACAGCAGTGGAACAACTCAACTCAAAGGCAGGAAGTTTGGTTGATTGGAGCAGTAATTATTCTTTCATTCTTGTTGGTGGTCAGGCTATGGACAGAGGTTTTACCGTTGAAGGCTTGACCATAACTTATATGCCAAGAAATAAAGGTGTTGGAAATGCTGACACTTTACAACAAAGAGCCCGTTTCTTTGGATATAAAAAAGACTATTTAGGGCATTGCCGAGTATATCTTGATGCAGAAAACATACACTTGTTTAGCGAATATGTTAATCACGAAGAAGATATACGAAAGAAACTATTAGAGCATAAACTTTCAGGACAACACCTAAACGAATTGGAAAGAAGATTTGTCCTTGATGAAATGTTCAAACTAACAAGAAAGAATGTACTATCCGAAGATTTAACAAGAACCACATTTGGTAATAAGTGGGTTAGAGTTAGAGCTCCTCACGATAGTGAAATAATAATTGAAAGCAATAGAGCCACAGTTGATTCGTTTACTGAAAAATACAATGAATTATTTATAGAAGATGGAGGACACAAAGATAGAACCGAAGAACAAAAACATCTAGTAGCCAAACTGTCTTTAAAAGACTTGTTTACTGATTTGTTAAATGAATTAAAGTTTACAAGACAGACTGATTCTACCACTTATACTAATTTAAAATCAGTAATTGATTTATACACAGATGAGTTCCCTCCTGAAGACAGTTTTGTGTATCTGATAGCAAAAGGTAATGCCAGAACAAGACGTTTGAAAAAGGATGAAATTCAACAACTATTTCAGGGTAAAAACCCAAGAACAGGTGAAGTCATATATCCTGGAGACGAAAAAATAAAATCTGATGATTTTGTAACGGTTCAAATTCACAATCTTGATTTCCGTGATACTGATTATAAAAACATAATTTCAATAGCCGTCTGGATTCCTGCTCGACTTTCTCAATCATTAATTTCTAAAGAGAATGCTTGATTTACAGGAACTATATAACGAACTCCCTTTACCTAAAAAGCCAAGTTCAAATAGCTTTTCCGCAAAGGCCATTATGGGGTATGAGAACCATAGAATAGCTAGGGATTTCAATGACAACCCAAGTCTTTTGATATTAATTTCAGAGAAAAAGCAAGACTTTTTTGTTGCCAATCAGAATCTCTTTAACATCAGGGTAACACATAATGTAAAATGCGAAATTGAAATTGATAAAAAGATAAGCCATAACAACTTTTCTGTTGTTTCCTATGTTGGTCAGAATGATGAAGTAAAAGATATTTTCTTGAATACTTGCCAAGTCTTGATAAAATCGCTTGGTGAAAACCCATCTAATAAGAAAATAAAGCAAACAGTAGATAAATTTATAGAGTTATTCAAGGCAATAAAAGAACCTCCAAAAAAATCTATTCAAGGACTTTGGAGTGAATTGTTTCTAATCGAACAGTCTGCTACTCCTGAACAAATCATTTTAGGCTGGCACAGCATTCCCGAAGAGAAATTTGATTTCAGCTTTGATAAATTAAGGATAGAAGTTAAAAGTTCAGTAACTGAATCAAGAACACATCATTTTAGTATAGCTCAATTAAATCCTGTTGGTAATACTGAAATCATTATTGCATCAATTCTTTTAAACACAAGCATTGGGGGGTTAAGTGTAATGGAATTGCTAAAAAAAATCAGCTGCAAATTAGATGCTTTTCCCAAGCAAAAAGAGAAGTTGCATCTTTTGGCTTATTCAACATTAGGAATTGATGTAGAAAGGGTCAATGAAGTTAGATTCGATTATGAATTAGCAAAAAAGTCTTTACAATATTATAAGGCTGAAGATATTCCAAAAATTGAAACTATTAATTTTCCTAAAGAGGTTTCAAATGTAAGATTTACAAGTAACTTGATAAATTCCAATCATTTGGAGACTAATATAGACACAGTCATAAAACCATACATTACCAATGAAATTTGAATAAAACAATGGCGAAAGAAATTTCAAATACAAAATTCTTCTCACGAATTGTTGATTTACTTCGATCATCAAGAAACAAAGTAGTCCAAACGGTTAATCAAACAATGGTTCTCACCTACTTTGAAGTTGGTAGGATGATTGTAGAGGAAGAACAGCTAGGAAAAGAAAGAGCTGAATACGGTAAGCGAATCATTAAAGAGCTTTCTAAAGTTTATCATACTGTTTTTCTTTTTTCTAAAATATAAGCAGTGATGAGCAAAATTTAAAATGCTTAGACTTATAACTCCGAAATTATTAATACAAATCGAATAAAGATTACCCCATTACAAAAAATAGTCAACAATATAAGATTGTTAAAGAATCTGCAAGACAGCTAGGTTTTAATTTAGAAGAGGATTAATCGTATAACAATTTGTAAGGTAAGTATTTAAATTTGTTGATACATGATTCAAATGGGTTAATACCCATTTTAAATCATGATATTTTAGGAAAAAAATATTACTGTTATGGCTATATGAATTGAAATATATGATTACGAATGTTGAGGTATAAAATGATATTTGAAATTGTAAGCGAGTTTAATAAGACGAACTGATATTCAACAAATTGCTGCTATTCTAGTTAAAAACCGCTAGTATAATAATCTAAAACATGAAGTATTAAATATTGCAGACCAAAAACGGTAAAGTACAGTAACTGTAAAGATAATAGTCTTGATCTAAAGTCTTGGTTTCTGAATCTTCTAAAAATATTCCATGATAATAGTAATGTTAAGAATACTAGAGTAAAACTATAAAATAAAGAAAAAAAGAAGCCATTTATCATCAACAAACCTTTAGTGAAGATACCTTCGTAAACACTTCTTAATGGTCGCCTTAGTTCGACTGGAAGCTTATGGTTGTAGGAAAAGATAAAAGCAGGAATAAGAGTCAAAAAAATTAAAAGAAAAGAAATGACTTTATCATTAAAACTGTCTTTGATGTATTTATAAAAGCTATGTGATGGTTGAACTGCAACAGGTAGAGGACTCAATTTATTTTGACTTACATTATACCAATTAAACAAGACAAAAAGATGATTAAGACTTAAAATAACATCTTCATCTTTAACTTCTTCACCATGTATACCTAAATTACAAATTGTTCTGAGGCTGTGCACCCTGTTTAATACTCTTTTTGGAGTACTCGTTTTAATCTTTTCGTCATTAAATATATCGTAAATTGAGGGTGGTGGTACGTTATTGTAATTATTCCATATGTTAGCACAAATTTCTTCAAGAATTTGCCTACATTTTAACAAACCAGCAGACGGGTCTCTCTTAGCATAATTGACTGCCTCATTTAGGGCTTTAGAGTACAAAGGGAAATACTGACTTAAAATTAGCACTCTAGCTTTGGCTGTTTCAAATTCAATATTATCAACCATTACTGATTATATACAGTTTATTACTATCATGTAAATATAATTTAAAAAAAGAATATTTAAAAATACTACATCTTTTTTATTGATTCAACTTAGAAGTAAACAACTATACTTTATATATGCAAATACACTGCATAGTTGGTTTATATATTTGTTGCATAATCAAAAGGATAATGTTCAAATTAGATAAGGATAAGTATAATACTCACAACTTTTTGAATAGTAAAATACCTCGATTAGTTTAGACCATTATCTGTTGATTCTTAGTTGAATTTTTAAGCAACATTTTTATACTTTTTGATAGGTTTTTCGTTTATGCCTTGATGGTTTCT
>JAUIFC010000029.1 GCA_030429455.1 Bacteroidia bacterium
AAAACAAAAATCCTTACAGCAATAAATCAATATTACCATAAGAGCATATAGTAATTACTCTAATACTGATAAAAATACAATTATTATCCAGCAACCAAAGAACAGTTCTAATGGAATAGGAATGGCTGGTTTTGTATTGTAGTCAGTAGCTTTATTTTTAGGGGAAGCCTAATGCTTAAAATCTCTGTATGCACATGTATTTCTAGCTGATTTTTAGTAAATTTGCCTAATGAAAAGTCGATCGCAACATATTGATATCGAGATTGATAAATTGACAAATTCGATTGAAAATGCCATAACTGGAGATAGTTTTAAGACAGACGTTTTACTTGTTGATGATAATGATTTTAAATCAATTACAAAGAAAAATAAATGGCTGTTTGATTGGAAAAGTGAATATATACAACCCGATAGGGATGTTTATAAACTTACGATTGAAGGCAATCCAGATATAATTCAAGGTTTAATAAGTATTACTGAGAGAGAAGACCACGTTTATTTGCATCTGATTGAGAGTGCTCCATTTAATCTTGGCCGAAATAAAGTATATTTGGGAGTGCCTGGAAACCTTTTTAGTTTTGCATGTCGGACTTCATTTCATCGTGGATTTGAAGGGTATGTTTCATTCAATGCTAAAAATCAACTGATTGAGCATTACAAAAAGACACTAGGTGCAACAAATGTCGGAGGAAATTTAATGGTTATTAACACCGATGCGGCATTAAGACTAATTGATAAATATTTTAAAAACTAAAATTATGGGACTGATTAGAGAACCATTGGATGTAGATTTCGTTGTTGACCCAAGACCCTTAACTAAGGACGAAAAAAGAATGATTAGTGATTTTATAAAAGCTGATAAAGCCAAAAGAAAAAGTAAGAATTTGTCGAAGAAAGGAACCTACACCCAATATAAGGAATAGTTTACAAAGGGTCCGAATTACATTTGGTTTACAACGAAATAAATAGTTTGACAAAGCTGTAACACTTTTTATATAAAACAACTTATCTACTATAAGAATCAAATAACCAATTATGAACGAGAATATGCAATCTAAGCCCAATAACCATATGGTTATGGCTATTCTTACCACTGTACTGTCAGTGCTTACATGTACTTTTTTTTATGTCATTCCAATTGCAGCAGGTATTGTCAGTATCATTTTTGCCAGTCAAGTCAATTCAAAATACGAGAGAGGAGATCTTGAAGGTGCCAAGCGCAACGCAACTATTGCCAAAATCTCCTGGATAATTTCTCTTGTTCTCATCATTTTGATCATTATCTTGTGGGTAACTTTTGTAGGTACTTCTTGGGACACAATTATGGAAATGGTCGAAATGGAAATGGAAAAACAAAAATCCTTACAGCAATAAATCAATATTACCATGACAGCATATAGTAATTACTCTAATAATGATAAAAATACAATTATAATCCAGCAACCAAAGAACAATTCTAATGGAATAGGAATGGCTGGTTTTGTGCTATCGTTAATAGCTTTATTTCTTGGATGGATTCCAATCATTGGTTGGATTCTTTGGGTTTTAGGCTTGGTTCTATCTTTTGTAGGACTTTTTTCTAGACCAAGAGGTTTTGCAATTGCAGGACTTGTTATCTCTTTAATAGGTGTTTTCTTATTCATCTTTGTTTTTGCAAGTCTAGCGATACTCAGCGCGGTAGCCTAATACGTCTTGAATCAAGAAGGTCATTAGTATTTCAAAAAGTATTATCACAAGAACATGCTTTTGAAAGCTAGTAGTTAGCGTATCGAAAATGACAATGTCAGAAAATTGGAAACTTGAGCAAAACATGACTAACCCAATTTTGAAGGACTTGTCCTAAAACAATTATCTTTTGATAACAGTAGCGCATAATACATTTCTAAAATATACTCTGAGTCAATGCTGAAAAAGTTTCTAAAACCCATCAAATACATTCTTATCCCTATTGGGGTGTTAGCGGGTTTTGCAATAATTTGGTTTTATTTAAATGTAAACCCAGGTGAAAGTAGCGTTTTTCCCAAATGTCAATTTCACGCGTCAACTGGCTATCTTTGTCCAGGTTGTGGAAGCCAAAGGGCGGCACATGATTTTTTACATTTTAATTTTAATGAAGGATTTAGCCATAATTTGCTTGTAGGATTATTAATCATTGCTTTGTTTTATCTTCTATTGGTTTTTACATACAATAGGCTTTCATCCAACAAAATCCCAAATTACCTTAATCGTCCTAAAACTGCGTGGATAGTCTTAGGAGTAATTTTTGTCTTCTGGGTATTAAGAAATTTGCCCTTCGAAATGTTTAATATTTTGAGACCTTAGCCTAATAAAGCATCAATATCTTTAACTTTGTTAAATAAAATTTTTGTTATGCTTAAAAATATAGAACCTCAGATGGTATGGAAACATTTCAGTGATTTAAATGCTGTTCCAAGACCTTCAAAAAAAGAAGAACGTGTCATTCAGTTCATGATGGACTTTGGGAATAATTTAGGTTTAGAAACCTTAAAAGATAGCATAGGTAATGTGGTGATCAAAAAACCTGCATCAAAAGGTTTTGAAAATCGTAAAACGGTGGTACTTCAATCACATCTCGATATGGTTCATCAGAAAAATGAAGATACTCTTTTCGATTTTGAAACTGAAGGCATTAAAATGTATGTTGAAGGCGATTGGGTTAAGGCACATGGTACAACTTTAGGCGCAGACAATGGATTAGGTGTTGCGTCCATTATGAGTATTTTGGCATCCGACGACATCGAACATCCACCAATTGAAGCCTTATTCACTATAGATGAAGAAACCGGAATGACAGGCGCCAAAGAGCTTGATCCAAATATATTGGACGGAGAAATTCTATTAAATCTTGATACTGAAGAAGATGATGAAATAGGAATCGGATGTGCTGGTGGAATCGATGTGACTGCTACACGGTTTTATATTGAAGAATCTGTTCCTGAAGAGTCCTGTGCTTTTCATATTACGGTAAAAGGTTTGCAAGGAGGCCATTCTGGCATGGATATCATCAAAGAGTTAGGTAATGCGAATAAAATTCAAAACAGACTTCTCTATAATTTGCATAAAAACTTTCAGATTAAGCTTTCAAGAATTGATGGTGGCGGTTTGAGAAATGCAATTCCAAGAGAAAGCCAATCGACCATTGTTGTTTTAAACAAAGAATTGGAACAACTCAAGGCTAGTTTTGAAAATGAAAAGCAAAATATTCTTACCGAATTTAAATCACTTGAACCAAATTTAAGCATTGAACTTGAAGAAACATCTCAGCCAAAAGCTGTGGTTAGCAGTGATGTTCAAGACATGATAATTAAAGCATTACAAACAGCACATAATGGCGTCTACCGGATGAGTCCTGATGTACAAGGTCTTGTAGAGACGTCTAATAATATTGCGAGGGTCGAAATTGGCGAAGGCAAAATTCAGGTCTTATGTTTAACACGTTCTTCTGTGGAAACTAACAAATGGGATTTGGCACATAGCCTTGAAAGTGCATTCGACTTAGCAGGTTGCAATGTGAAGTTTTCTGGAGATTATCCAGGATGGGCGCCAAACCCAGATTCTGAAATTTTGAAAGTTCTAGATGCGCTTTACCAGGAAAATTTTAATGCAAAACCAAATATCGCCGCTTGTCATGCTGGTTTAGAATGTGGTATTTTGGGAAGCCATTATCCAAAGATGGATATGGTCTCGTTTGGACCAACAATCAAAGGTGCTCATTCTCCTGACGAAAGAGTGAGTATATCTTCGACTCAAAAATTTTGGTCATATCTTCTCGATATTTTAAAAAATATTCCGGAGAAATAAAGTATTAGTGATTTTTAATCAAGTAAGAAATGACTAAAAAGCAAGTTACCCAACTATCTTATGATGTAACAGGATATGCAATAAAAGTTCATAAAACTTTAGGACCCGGATTACTTGAGAGTGTTTATGAAAAATGTTTAAAACATGAGCTCATTTCAAACGGATATCATGTAAGACAGCAAGTATCTGTTCCAGTAACATACAATGGGATTGCCCTAGAAACTGATTTAAAGTTAGATCTTTTGGTAAACGATATAATAGTTGTTGAGTTAAAAACTGTTGAATGCTTACTTCCTGTACATGAAGCTCAATTATTAACTTATATGAAATTGCTAGAAAAACCTCAGGGTTTACTTATTAATTTCTACACTGATAACATCACAAAATCACTAAAACCCATGGTAAATGAGTTTTTTAGAGATTTACCCGATTAAAATTAGTTAGTAAAGGCCTCTTTAAAAACAATTAGTATGTGGCAAAACTTTATGTCTAAATGCTTAAAATTTAAAACTTTAGGAAGTTAAGCTGAATTAAGAAAAATAGATGAATAGTAGAAGATTAACACTTAATGAAACTTCATGTCCTAATGTTAAAATCAAAAAAACATTAAGAAGTTAAGTTGCCTTAAGAAAAAATAGATGAATAGTAGAAGAATAATACTTAATGAAACTTCATGTCTTAATGTTAAAATCAAAAAAACATTAAGAAGTTAAGTTGCCTTAAGAAAAAATAGATGAATAGTAGAAGAATAATACTTAATGAAACTTCATGACTTAATGTTAAAATCAAAAAAACTTTAAGAAGTTAAGTTGCATTAAGAAAAAATAGATGAATAGTAGAAGAATAATACTTAATAAAACTTCATGTCTTAATGTTAAAATCAAAAAAGCATTAAGAAGTTAAGTTGCCTTAAGAAAAAATAGATGAATAGTAGAAGAATAATACTTAATGAAACTTCAAGTCTTAATGTTAAAATCAAAAAATTAAGAAGTTAAACGATAAAATTTAAATTATGAATATCATTTCGTACAATGTAAACGGCATTCGTGCTGCTATGCGAAAAGGCTTAACACTTTGGTTAAAAAACACCGAGGCAGACATTGTCTGTTTTCAAGAAATAAAAGCTCTGGAAGAACAAATCGAAACACAAGCCTTTGAGGAATTAGGCTACACCTATCAATACTGGTATCCAGCTGAAAAAAAAGGCTATAGCGGTGTAGGCATTATTTCCAAAGTAAAACCTAATCATGTAGAATTTGGTTGTGGCATAGATTACATGGACAAAGAAGGTCGAATTTTAAGGGCAGATTTTGATAATTTTTCGGTGATAAGTTTGTACTTGCCATCAGGAACAAATGACGCAAGACTTCAGCTTAAGTTTGACTTTATGGATGACTTCTATTCATACATTTCAACTCTAAAAGCAGAAATACCCAGATTAAGCATTTGTGGCGATTTCAACATATGTCACGAAGCTTTGGACATTCACGATCCTGTTCGTCTAAAAACAGTTTCAGGATTTTTGCCTGAAGAACGGGCTTGGTTCAGTAAATTTTTAAACAACGGATTTATAGATTCGTTTAGGTATTTAAATCCGGAACGTGTAGAATATTCATGGTGGAGTTACCGCGCAAATGCCAGAGCAAACAACAAAGGATGGCGCTTGGATTATCACCTTGTGGACGAAAACATAAAACAAAATATCGAAAGAGCCGTTATATTACCTGAGGCAAAACATAGCGATCATTGCCCGGTTTTACTAAAATTGAAATTTTAATTTAAATAAATGAAAGCCACTAGACTTTTGCTACTGCATGTTGTCATTCTTGCAATAACCTTTGCTTGTGTTCCAAAAAAGGATTTCTTAAACTTGGAAACAAGGTATAAAAATCTGGAATCTCAAAACAATTTGTTATCCAAAAAACTTAAGGATAGCGAAGGAAATAATTTGACTTTATCTGAAAGCTTGAAGGACGCTAAAGCTTTGATAGACAGTCTTCAGAATGTCTATGACAACCTAAGCATAGAATATAATAGCAAATCGAATCAACTTCAAAACCTTGAAGAATCCTATAACGCCTTAGAAGAAAACAGTAGCCAATTATTGTCGGAAAATTCTAAGCGAAATAGAGAATTGTTAGCTCAGCTTGAAGAGAAAGAAAAAGTACTTGCTCAAGAAAAATTGCGGTTAGAGAAACTTCAAAAAGATTTGCAAGAACGTTCTTCTAGAATTGAACAATTGGAAAACTTAATTGCCTCTAAAGAGGCAAAACTTTCGGCGCTTAAGGATAAATTGAGCGATGCACTAATCGATTTTGAAGGCAGAGGTTTAAGTGTTGAGCAGCGCAACGGCAAAGTTTACGTGTCTATGGAAAACAAGTTGCTTTTTGCTTCTGGAAGTTGGAATGTTGGTTCGGAAGGAAAAAAGGCGATTAAGGAGTTGGCCAACATACTTGCTCAAAACGGCGACATTGCAGTTTTGATAGAAGGTCATACAGATAATGTGCCTTATGGAGGCAAAGGTCCACTTAAAGACAATTGGGATTTGTCCACGAAAAGAGCAACAGAAGTGTTGAAACTTATTCTAAAAAATCCAGCTGTCGACCCAAAAAACTTAACCGCTGCTGGCAGAGGTGAATTTATTCCAGTAGATACAAATGGTACTAAAGAAGGAAAAGCCAAAAACAGAAGGATAGAAGTGGTTTTAGAACCAAGGTTAGACGAATTAAATAGACTCATCAACGAATAAGTCAAAGTATTTTCAGCTTAAAAACTAATTCTAAATAAAAGGTTTGGCGTAAACCCTAAACCATTTTGGTTAAAGGTGTTTATGTTTTGTTGCTCGTCCAAAAGGTAAAAACGATTATAAATATTGGAATTATTAAAAACGTTTAGAAAGGAAACACCAGCAACACCATCAATGGAATTCCCTAGCTTAAATGCATAAGTTGAAGAAAAATCTAAACGTAGGTAATCATTCAATCGGTTTGAATTAGGCAATTCGTATTCAATTTGTTGTGGTAATAAACTTTGATTTTCAGTAAGATTGGTTGCAACGACACCTGAATGCCAGTTTAAACCTGTAGATAGCTTTAAATTATTTTTTTGGTAACTTAATCCAGTCGATATGACATGAGTAATGTCTAGATTATTAGGAAACGATGAAGGAATCAGGTTCACAAAATTATAGTTGTTTTCAGAAAAACTATAGCTCAACCAACCAGAAAAGGCTTTAAAGTTTTTATTCAATAATAAATCAAAACCTATTATGTCATAACTGCCATGGTCTTCGGCCAATTCAAATTGATTCTGAAACCCTTGGCTTTGTGTTGTAATACCATCAACCTTTTTGTAATAGGCATCGATATTGATAAACCAATTCGGCTTGATAAAATTAAATCCTATAGAAACTTGTTCACTTTGTATAATAGGTCTCGTATCTGGACCAGATAAAACCCATCGCCGATTTTCGACACCCAAAAAATCTGTTTGCAGGTCTATGCTTTGCGAGGTGACCTGACTTTTCTGTTCGGCAAGAACTTCCAAAAACAAGTCTTTTAGCATTTGATAACTCAAGCTCAATCTAGGTTCAAACACAAATTGATCAAATTTGGAATAGTGATTTAATCGGCTTCCTAAGCTGAGATTTAAGAGCTTGTTTTCTGAGCTGTACTTTAATTCTGAATATAGGCTGTTGGTAAAAAGAGCATTTTGTGTTTCGTCAAAAAATGCGGGATCATTTATGCTTTGTGAGTTAAGAATACCTGTTTCATTAAGTTGATAACCGCTTTCTAAGGCCATAAAAGAGGTGAGTTGGGTTTCAAAATTAAATTTAAATCCGTACTCATTTACTCTGTTTTTTTGATCCAAACGTTGTTGGCTTAATAGGTTGGTGTTTGTCGCATTTAAATTATAGCTTGAGGTATAAAACTGAAATTGCGATCTTGTCGAAGGTGACCATTCTCTTTCATAAATAATACCGCCAGCAATATTGTATTGTTCAAGCTTGCTTATTCGTGTGTTTATTCGAGTTTGTTCGACATCAAAACGATTTAATTCAAATTGGTCTTCGGCATAGTAAAAGTTTGCCTTGATATAATCCTTTTGAGACAATTGATGCTTGTAGTTAATGGCCGCATCAAAAAAAGAAAAGTTATCGTTTTGTTGAGATGTAGGTGTTTCAAAAGTAGTTACCTCCGTATTCTGAAATACTTTCTCAAAATATTTATCATAAGTAGGACTTTCCCAAATGGAGTTTATAGATTGTCGTGATGAAAATTCTATAGACGAGTTTTTACTTATAGGCGCTTCAATTAGGGCATCAAAATTCAATAGGTTTAAGCCCACACTCGCATTCAAGCTATCAACTATTATATCGCTGGTTTTCATATCAATAAGGCTGGAAACACCGTCACCATATTTTGAAGAGGTTCCATTCTTTACCAAACTTACTTTTTGTGTCATATAGGGATTAAAGGCAGAAATCATCCCAAAAAAGTGAGATGTATTGTACATTTTAATACCATCCCATAAAAATAAATTCTGGTCATGAGTGCCACCTCTTACGTTTAAATAGGATACGCGCTCGCCACGACTTATAATTCCCGGCAAGGCTTGTAGACTTTGCAAAACATCGGGTTCAATAAGTCCAGGAAGCAATCCAAAATCTTCATAATCGATTTCCAAACCGCCTGTTGCAATTTTTTGAATCCCATTGGTAAGAAGAGAAGTAAGTACGACTTCATCTAGCGTTTGGTAGAATGGATTTAAATATATGGTATAACAATCCGTTACAACTTTTTTGTCTAGACTATAGCTTTTAGTGATATAATCTTCAGCAAAAATTTTGAAGGTTTTGTGCGTTTGGTCATGTGGCAAATAAAAAGTACCGTTTTCATCAGAACTTTGAGTAAATGCTTTAAAAATTAATTTAGCATCTGGCACAAGGTTTTTAGTTATGTTGTCCACAACTCTAATGCATATTGTAGAATCATTAGTTTTTGGGATTAGAAGAATTGTTTTTTCTCCTTGAAAAACATATGCAAATGGCGTGTATTTTTGAAGGTATTTAAGCTGGTCTTTAAGCGAATTTAAGTCTTTTCGAAAATCAATCTTAACTTGCTCGATGGCTTCGTTTGAAAATGAAAAAATTACATTATGTGTAGTTTCTAAATGTTCTAAATAAGAAACTAAATTGACCTTTTTTTGGTTGGATTGAGCATAACTTTTTGCTCCGAATCCAATAACTAAAATGACAAATAAAAGTATTTTTAAAAATTGCACTAATTACCTAAAATGACCGTCTTACCTTCAATTTTATAAGATAGACCTAACGGCAAAGTAATGGAATTTAATGCTAAATTTATATTAACGTTATTGAAACTTCCTGTGAATCTTTTCGACGTATCAATGTCTGATGAATCAAATTCTAAATCGTAATAATTTTGAAGTTCTTTAATCACTTCATCTAGCGACTTATTTTTGATGATAGTCAAATTTTCTTGCCATGAAGGTATAGATCTCATATTTTTTTCAAGAACGACCTTATTGTTGTCAAGATAGAGGTAGTCATTTTGTTTTAGGATATACGATTTGCTATCAATCTTGACTTCCACAGAACCTTCAAAACAAGTCACTTGAAATGTGTAATCTCTAGATTTTATATTAAAAACTGTTCCTAAAACACTCACCTTGCCATAAGCCGTAGAAACTGAAAATTTTTCGCCCTTTTCAACTTTAAAAAGGGCTTCGCCATTCAAGTTAAGTTCTCTTTTATTATTCCAATCCGCAGAATTATAGTCTAATGTCGAATTTGAATTCAGACTAACAATGGATTTGTCTGGCAAATTTATTTGTTCTGTCAGAGCTACATCTGTTTGAATAGATGTTAGTCCAGAATTATTCTGAATGGTTTTAAACACAAAAAAACCTAAAACCAAAACTGCTGCAATGGTAGAAATGATTCTAAAAACAGGTTGTTTTTTTCGATTTGTTTTGGATTCCAGAGCTTTCAGAGAAGCGTCTATATCAAAATCTGGTGCTTTAAAGGCTTTTGCTTTTTCTGAAAGTTTAGTGTAGGCCGAAAATTCGTCTAAGGTTTTAAACGTTTTCAATTCTTCTTGGCTCAATTCATGGTCAAGCCACTTTCGTATTAATTCTTCTTTTTTCACTTCATTCATATAACAACCTCATTCCTATTATTCCTACCTCCGTTAAGTTAAATTTCATGAATTTCTTTTCTTAATTGCTCCAAAGCTGTGTAAATTCTCTTTTCCACTGCTTTTCTAGATATGCCAAGCATTTCAGCAATTTCCTTGTGCTTTTTTCCTTCAACCCGGTTTAGTAAAAATGCAACTCTCTTTTCCGGCGTCAATTTGGCCAAGGCATTTTGGTATTTTTGCATATACTCTTTTTCTTCTAAAAGAAATTGAGGGTCTTGATTGTCTTTGTCCGACAACACTTTGGTTTGCTTATGCTTAAGGACAATTTTTTTGTGCTTTATAACATTAAGTGTCGTATTGTTTGCCACCGAAAACAGAAAACTCTTTGCTTTTTCTGGAGCTACAGTTTTACAGTTTTCCCAAAGCTTTAAAAATGCAATTTGCACTTTATCTTTTGGGTTATAGTCTTCACCGTATTTGTAATAAATAAAATCATGCAAATCCTTTGCATATTTCTGGTGCAATTTTGCAAAAACAGATTTCTCACAACAATTTTGATGAAGATGTTTTGATGAACTCATGAAAGCCAAAAATATAAAAATTGTAAAGATGGTAGGAATTTTTTCATTTGAATTGTTTTATTTTGTAATGTAGGATGATGAGAAAGATTTTTTATTTATTAGTTTTTGTTTTGGTTAGTTGTTATGAAGACGATTCTCAACGGGTTGAGTCTGCAGATACGTCTCACAAAACCTCCGAGCTAACCACTTTTATTAAGTCTATAACTTTGCATAACGCCGCTTATGACGATGTTATCGACGGTTCGTCGTGTTTTAGTTTGGTATTTCCATACCAATTGTTAGTTAATAACAATATCAGGACAATTTCTTCGATTCAAGAGCTTGATAATTTACATTCGGACGATCAGATTGAAATTATTTATCCTGTTTCTGCTGTGTTTTTCAATTATAATCGGCATCAAATGACTTCAGAATCTGATTTTGATGTTGTCCGCAATACTTGCGAAGCAGATTTTGATATTTCTTCAAACCCATGTTTGGATTTTCAGTTTCCTATTTCGGTAAAAATGTTTAATCAAGTTGGAAGCGATTTCCATACGATTGAGCTCAGCAGTAACGAAGACATCTATACCCATTTCGATAACCTTCACGATACAGATGTTTATGAACTTGACTATCCGATTTTATTAACGGATTCCCATTCCAGTGTGACGTTATCTATTAATTCTAATTTGGAATTTGAAAATTTATTTCACAGTACTTTAGAAGGATGTGAATGATATTCTAAATAAATTTAACACCTTTCTCTTTTGTTGTTAATATACTGCTAAATCAATTTTTTGAGGTAGTACTTTTTGTTCGTCCGTTGTTTAATAGGCATAAATCTAAAAAAATTAAATACCGATGAAATTATTATCAAAAATTATGTTTTTAGCAATCCTTGTAATTGCTTCGGCATCATGCGACGACGATGATGACCCACAAATTATTACACCTGGTTCGTCTTCTCTTTTCGAAGTTATAGCAGATAGCCCTGACCATACTGTTTTAGAACAAGCCTTAATCGATGCAGATTTAGTAGATGTATTAAACTCTGGTACTTTTACTGTATTCGCACCAACTGATGCTGCATTTGCCAACGTAGACTTGTCTGGGTTGTCAGCAAGCGACATCACAAATATATTATTAAACCACGTTGTGTCTGGAGATGTAAAATCAACAGATTTGTCAAATGGTTATGTAAAATCAAATGCCGTAGAAACCTATTCTGGAAATGATAACAATATTGATTTGTACATCAATATTGATAGTGGTGTAGTGATAAATGGAGTTTCTACGGTTTCTGTTGCAGATATTGCTGCTTCTAATGGAACTATTCACAGCGTTGACGCTGTAATCGCATTGCCAAATGTTGTAACATTGGCTGCTGCTGATCCAAATTTCGGAACATTGGCTGCTGCATTAACTCAGCAAGATTTATTAGGTGTGCTTTCCTCTGGAGATGCTCCAGCACCATTTACAGTATTTGCTCCGACAAATGATGCTTTTGGGGCATTATTGGGCGAAGATAACAACATCAATTCGGCGGAAGAATTGTTAGCATTGCCAAGCCTTACAGACATTTTAACTTACCATGTACTAAGTGGTGCAGTAAGAGCTGGAGACATAACAGATGGTATTTCGCCTACAACCGTTCAGGGGTCTACAATTACAATCAACACTTCTGGTGGCGTAACTATTACCGATGGATACGGTAGAGTTGTAAACATAATTGCTACTGATATTACAACAGCAAACGGCGTGATTCACGTTCTTGACAACGTTATCTTGCCAGCTGGAGCTGTTCCAACAACTTTCGAAATTATAGCAAATAGTC
Source organism: Bacteroidia bacterium (assembly GCA_030429455.1). Lineage (GTDB taxonomy): Bacteria > Bacteroidota > Bacteroidia > Flavobacteriales > Flavobacteriaceae > Psychroflexus. Next base: position 12,381 of record JAUIFC010000029.1, read on the forward strand.
CAGACCACACAGCTTTAGAGCAAGCATTGATTGATACTGGCTTGGATGCTGTACTTAATTCAGGGACATATACTGTATTTGCTCCAACCGATACAGCATTTGGAGGTGTAGACTTATCAGGATTAACTGCTGAGCAAATCACAAACATATTACTAAACCATGTTGTTACTGGTGCAGTACGCTCTACAGATTTATCCAATGGGTATTTTAAAACAAATGCTTCAGAAACATATTCTGGAAACAATAATTTCATCGACTTGTATGTCAATACAGATAGTGGTGTAGTTTTAAATGGTGGACCAAGTGTTTCAGCTGCTAATCTATTAGCATTGAACGGTGTAGTACATGTTGTAAATGAGGTAATCACTATACCAAATGTAGTGACTTTGGCAGCATCTAACCCAGACTTTAGCAGTTTGGCAGCAGCTTTGACACAACAAGATTTACTTGGTGTTCTTTCTACAGAAGCAGGAACTGCTCCAGCACCATTTACAGTGTTCGCACCTTCAAATGATTCTTTCCAAGCATTTATAGATGCAGATCCAAATGATGGATTCTCGTCTATCAACGATATATTAGCCTTACCAATTCTAACCGATGTATTGACTTACCATGTGTTAAGTGGTGCAGTTAGAGCAGGGGATATTACAGATGGCATTATGCCAACTACTGTTCAAGGTGAAACGTTTACAATCAATACACCTGATGGTGTAACCATTACAGATGCTAATGGAAGAGTAGTTAATGTTATAGCAACTGATGTAACAGGAGCTAATGGCGTTATCCACGTTATAGACAATGTAATTTTGCCAACACTACCATAATGAATTAGCCTTCACTTAATTATTGTAAAAAAGCCGACTTGAGAAAGTTGGCTTTTTTATTTTTATCATTTTTGCACCTTATAAACGAGGTATAAATAATTTATTATTAAAAATGGAAACTAAAGCAATTGGCATTCTTGGTTGTGGATGGTTAGGCAAGGCTTTGGCCAAAAAACTTATAACTAAAAATCATTCTGTAAAGGGTAGTGCACGAACAAAAGAGAGTATAAAAGACCTTGAAGATTTAGGCATACAGCCCTATAAAATTAATATTGGTATAAATACATCCCATAGGGAAACGGAAAACTTCTTAAAGGATATTGACGTTTTGATCATAACCATTCCTCCAAAATTTAAAAAAGGTGAAGAGCATCTCTTTATCGGTTTGGAGCGGTTTTTTTCAGCTTTTGATTTTTCTAATGTAAAAAAACTGGTTTACATCAGTTCTACAGGTGTCTTTCAAGATAGTGATAATAATAAGATTTATACTGAAGATTCATTTCCTAATAACACTTCGGAAAGAGGCAAGTATTTAATAAAATTAGAAAACTTGATTTTAGATCAAGTTGATATTTCTAACAAAAGCATCGTCAGGTTGGGTGGACTCATTAAACATCAGGGCAGACATCCTATAACACATCTAGCTGGAAGAGAAAATGTTCCAAATCCAGACGCTGCCGTCAATCTTATTGAACAAACAGATGCTGTCAATCTTTTAATCAAGGTTATTGAATCCGATAGTCCATTAAAGATTTTTCATGGCGTAAGCCCTAAACACACCTCAAGAAAAGAATATTATACTCAAAAGGCCTTAGAACTAAATCTAAATCCTCCTATTTTTATTGAAGGAGAAACATCGATTGGAAAAATAATTTCTTCAGAGATTACTTCTAGGACTTTGAATTTTGAATACACAAGCGGAATTTAAGCTGAAATTTATTTGGCATTCAGTTTTTCAGCTATTTTGTCACATGCGGCGTCTAGCATGTCAAATACACGCTTAAAACCATTATCTCCTCCGTAATAGGGGTCTGGAACACTCAAATTTTCTCCAGGATATATTTCATTCAGAATTAACTTCACCTTTTTGGTTTGACGAGTGTGTTTTGCGTGCGAAAGGATATCTCTGTAGTTCGAATTATCCATGGCATAAATAAAGTCGTAAGCATCTAAATCACGAGCTTTGAATTTTCGAGCCCTTTGGTCTGTAATGTCTATTCCATTTTCCTTGGCGATAGCAATAGATCTTGGGTCTGGGGTTTCTCCTGCATGCCAACCGCCAGTTCCAGCTGATTCAACTATTACCGAGTCATCAACCTTAGATTTTAATATGCCTTCAGCCAATGGCGACCGGCATATATTTCCTAAGCAAACCATAAGAATTTTGGTTTTCATCTAAAAGGTTTATTCTAAAAGTCGTTTATCAAGATCTTCGACAAATTTCTTAAATTGCTTGTCTGTAGAGGATAAATTATTTACAGTCTTACAGGCGTGTAATACTGTTGCATGGTCTCTGTTGCCAATTTGTTTTCCAATGCTTGCCAAAGAAGCTTTGGTTAATTTTTTTGCAAAAAACATTGCAATTTGTCTGGCTTGGACAATATGCCTTTTTCTCGTTTTAGATTGAAGCGTGTCAACATCCATTTGAAAGTAACTGCTTACGACTTTCTGTATTTGTTCAATAGAAATTTCTTTGGTGGAATTATGGACATAATTTTCAACAATTCTTTGAGCAAGCTTTAAGTCGACTTCTTCTTTATTAAATGAAGAATGTGCGATGAGAGAAATAATAGCACCTTCTAATTCTCTTATGTTTGTTTTAATATTTTGTGCTACAAAATCGACGATACTTTCTTCTATTTCAACACCATCTTGAAAGAGCTTATTGTTTATTATTTTTTTTCTAGTATCCAAATCTGGTTTTAGCAATTCTGCAGAAAGGCCCCATTTGAATCGAGACAGCAAGCGTTTTTCAATTTCTTGCATATCAACTGGAGCTTTGTCACTTGTCAGAATAACTTGTTTTCCATTTTGATGAAGATGATTAAAAATGTGAAAAAATACTTCTTGCGTTCCTTTTTTGCCGGACATCAATTGTATATCGTCTACAATAAGTACATCTATAATCTGATAAAAATGAATAAAGTCGTTTCTTGTGTTTTTTCGTACGGACTCAATGTACTGTTGTGTAAACTTTTCGGCAGAAATGTATAAAACAGTTTTATTGGGGTGTTTCTCTTTTACATCTACTCCGACTGCATGCGCCAAGTGCGTTTTGCCTAAACCAACTCCTCCAAATATGAGTAGAGGATTAAAAGATGTGCCGCCTGGTTTTGCCGCAACGGCTTTGGCTGCAGACCTCGCCAATCGGTTAGAGCCTCCTTCAAGAAAATTATCAAAATTATATAGTGAGTTAAGTTGAGAATCTATTTTAAGATTTCTAATGCCTGGAATAACAAAAGGGTTTTTTAATTCTGGACTTTTTGAACTTAAGGCCATACTCACTTCTTGAGCATTTACTCTGCTACGTTGTGTACTTGGTATTTTTTCTGTAAAAGAAGAAGATTTGTCCCTTTTATGTTCCATTTTAATCACGTAAATGAGTTTCGCATCTTTGCCAAGATTTTTGTTCAGAGCTACTCGAAGTAATTTCACATAATGCTCTTCCAGCCATTCGTAAAAAAACTTTGAAGGAACTTGAATACTTAATGCGTTGTCAGTTAGCTTAACAGCAATGATGGGCTCAAACCATGTATTATAAGCTTGCGGTGTGATATTATCCTTTATAAATTTCAGACAATTTCCCCACACTGATTCCGCAGTATTGATCATATTTATTCTAAATTTACAATTATTTTTTAAGTAAAAATTACCTCTGTTTGCAACAGCAAATATGTGAACAAAACAATTTATAAAAAAATTATTTTTTATAAAATAATTGGTTTTTTTTGCTTATGAATTATTTCGGAATGAAAGTAAAAAATTAATGAATAAGTGCCAAACAAATATGGATTTTTTATACAAAATAAGATACGCAGAAACAGACCAAATGGGTATCGTACATCACGCGAATTACGCATTATACCTAGAACAAGCACGAATTGAGTGGCTTGAAAAAAAAGGTTTAGATTACAGTAAATTAGAAAAAGATGGCATCATGCTCCCGGTATTAAAAATGGGGCTAGAATTCAAAAAACCGCTCTACTTTGGTGATACTGTTAGGGTTAGCATAAAGTGTGTTGAAGAACCAAAAGTAAGGATAAAATTTTCCTATATTTTATATAATTCCAACGAAGAATTGGTTGCAAATGCTTTTGTCCATTTAGCCTTCATGTCCTCGGAAACAAGGAGACCAATCAGGTGTCCTGATTACGTACTTAAAATCTTAATGTCTTAGGTAATTCTTGGCAGATGCATCAAGTATGATTTGGTCGAAGCTGAAAATGGTATCAAAACCTCTGGATTTAAAGTAGTCTAAATGCTCTGTCTCCTTGGCTGTGACCAACACAAAATCTCCGCCCCAAGCACCTAAACTTTTTACAGTTCCATGGTTATAATCTTTAAAATGATATTCCTTAACAGGAGTTTGAAGTATTAATCTGGAAATTAAAGATTCGTGAACATTCATAAGTTCTTCAAACTTTTTAAGTTGGTCTATACCTTCAATTTGTTCGGAAATTTTGGATACTTCGTTTATGATGGTTTCCCTGTCACTCGTCTTAGTATTCCGATAATTTTTTATGGCAGATCGGCTATTTTGTTTTCTATTAAGGTAAATAAAAAATAGGTTCGACTTAAGGGGTTCAGGAAAACTTAGGGGTTTTGATACAATTTTACTTTCTTTTTTTTGAAACAAAAACGTTGAATCACTTTGCGCTGCAGCAATATCGTAACCACTTCCGCCAAAGGTATTAGCCAAGAGCTTATACGGGTCAACATTAGCCCATTGAGATAAGTTGTTGATTAAGGTTGATGATGATCCCAATCCCCAATCTTTATGAAACTCTAAAGATGTAGAAAACTTAAGGGGCTTATCAAATAGTTCTGGTCGTTGAATGTAAATATGATTCAATATGGTGAAAAGTCTTTTTTTGAAAGCATCTTTTTCAGTGACACTTAGAACTTCTTCTATCGTAAAAGTAATTGCCTTCCAAACTTCTCCATTGCTAAGGAAACTTACCCATTCAAAATGTTTATATGCTGAAAATTCAACCGATAGTTTTTGGCCTAATTTACAAGGAAACGCAATGGCTTTTGCACCATCTAAAACGGCGTATTCGCCAGTAAGTAATAACTTTCCGTGACTATAAAAGTTGCCAATATTCATTATTTTCGAATTCTTGTGATAAAATCCACTGCTTCGCTATGTGTTGCTGTATGTGTTTTAAAGTATTCGATTGCTTGTTCTTTTTCTTCAGGTGTCGCCTCAAATTGATTTAAAATATTCAACAAATGCATTTTCATATGTCCTTTTTGAATTCCTGTTGTGACCAAAGAGTTGACAGCAGCAAAATTTTGGGCTAGACCTGCTACTGCAATAATTTTCATGAGGTCTTTGGCATTTGGGTTGTTCAGCATTTGTAGGGCGACCTTGACCAAAGGATGTAAGCTGGTTAATCCACCAACAGTACCGACGGCTATCGGAACATCGATCCAAAATCTGAATACGTCATCTACTATACTTGCATGTGTCAAACTTTTATAACGACCCTCTTTGGACGCATAAGCATGAGCACAGGCTTCGATGGCTCTAAAATCATTTCCTGTGGCGAGTACTACCGCATCAATTCCATTCATAATACCTTTGTTATGAGTCACAGCTCTATAAGGCTCGACATTTGCAATATCTATGGCATATTTGAAACGCTGTGCAAAATTCAAGGCTTCTTTTTCTGTTTTTCCAAGTAAGTGCAAAGGGCACGAGACTTCGGCACGAACAAGACATTCCGGCACGTAATTAGATAAAATACATAGTATAACTTCCACATCAAACTCAGGCTGGTAAATGTCTTCTAGGGTTTTACCAAATTGTTCTAGACACGAATTGATAAAATTTGCTCCCATCGCATCTACCGTTTCAAATGTGCAATGCAACTGATAGTAACTGGACAGCAGCTCGGTTTTATCTACGAGTTGAATGTCCAAAATACCTCCACCTCGCTTTTCCATGTTCTTGGTGATTGAGGAGGCATCTTCAAAAAATTTAGACTTTTGCTCGTCAAAAAGAGTTTTGAGTTTATTGAAATCTCCAGAAAATTTAAAATGAACTTGTCCAACTTTTGTGGTGTTTAAAACTTTGGTTTTAAAACCGCCTTTGTCCAACCAAAACTTTGCTGCTTTACTGGCAGCTGCAACAACGCTGCTTTCTTCAATTACCATTGGAATGCAAAACATTTCGCCATCAATACAGAAATTTGGGGCTACACCAAATGGCAAATAATAATTGGAAATAGTGTTTTCTGCAAATTCGTCATGAAGCTTCTGTAGCTTTTTATCGTCATTTAGGTATTGTGTAATGATGTCCTTAGCGTTTGAGTTTTCACTTAAATAGTTATCGCAAACCCAATTGATTTTATCAAGTTTTGACAGTTTAGAAAATCCAGAAATTTTAGTCATGTCTAGTTTTGTTTTTTAATACTTTGTATCAACGATTTTTGTTTTATTGACTTTAAAGTTTTTGTAGAATCGGCTTTAGAAATGGTGTCACTTTTGAGCAATGCTTTTTGCTTTAAACTATTTTTTACACTATCTCTTTTCTTTTCCTTAGCTAATTTTTCCAAGCTATCAGCGCGCCTATTGATAGAATCAAAATAATTTTTTTTACCAAGTATATTTTCATTTACCCTTTCAAAAATCCTCACATTGGCATCAAATTCAAGATTGTAATAGGCGATGTTTTTTACCAATGTCGTGCTGTCGATATTGTATTTGTTAAACATATGTTCGTTTATATCGATGCCAAATTCATTATAAATCTTTGCATTTGTGCGATTGATGGCATCAATAATCATCATATCTGTGTAAACTTCAACCATTTCGTTTTCCGACAATAATCGTTCTGGCACGTCCCTATCTTGCACATCGCTACAGGCGAATATTGCCAAAAAAACTATACTTAATTTGAAAAATCTACCTATTAAATTCAAGTCGTTGGGCGTTTTTTATGTCGTTAAATTTAAAATTGTCGTAAATGAGTTTTCCATTTACAAAGGTCTTTTCAACTTTAGACCTAAAGGTTTCACCTTCAAATGGAGACCAACCACATTTATACAAAATATTTTGTTTGGATACCTTCCAAGGAGAATTTAAATTCAGCAAAGCTAAATCTGCTTTGTAACCTTCTCGAATATATCCGCGTTTATCGATTTGGAACAAAATTGCAGGATTATGACAGTATTTTTCAACTATTTTTTCCAAACTTATTCTGCCTTGGTGGTAGTATTCCAACAACGCAGGTATGGCGTGCTGTACTAGTGGTCCACCACTTGGCGCTTTGGTATACACTTGTTCCTTTTCTTCTATCGTATGTGGCGCATGGTCTGTAGCAAGAACATCTATTTTGTCATCGAGCAAGGCTTGAAATAAGGTCTCTCTATCATTGGCTGTTTTTACCGCAGGATTCCACTTGATGTAAGTGCCTTTTTGTTCATAATCCTCTTCGGAGAACCATAAGTGATGGACACAAACTTCGGAGGTAATTTTTTTATCTTTTAATGGAATGGAATTATCAAAAAGTTGTGTTTCCTTTCCAGTGGACAAATGAAATACATGTAATCTGGACCCAGTCTTTTTTGCTAACTCTACAGCTTTGGACGAGGATAAATAACAAGCTTCTTCACTTCGAATTTTCGGATGAAATTTTATTGGAATATCATCGCCGTATTTGTCCATATAAAGTTTTGTATTTCTTTTTATGGTGTCTTCGTCCTCGCAATGTGTAGAAATAACGACAGGAGAATGTTTGAAAATTTCTTCTAAGACTTGCCAGTCGTCTACCAACATATTACCCGTGGAAGAGCCTAAAAACAGTTTTAGGCCTGCGATGGTTTTTGGGTTAATTTTTTTTATTTCCTCTAGATTGTTGTTGGTTCCACCAAATTTAAAGGAATAATTGGCATAAGAGGTTTTGGAGGCTTGTGCAAACTTTTCTTCCAACAATTGATGGGTAACCGATTGCGGATTTGTGTTTGGCATTTCCATAAAAGAGGTAATTCCTCCAGCCACAGCGGCCAAAGAACCGGTTTGAATGGTTTCTTTATGGGTTAATCCTGGTTCTCTAAAGTGCACTTGATCATCAATCGCTCCAGGTATGAGGTGGAGCCCTTCGGCGTCTATAGTTTGGTGTGCTTTTTCAACAGAAATATTGTTTCCTATTTTTGAGATGGTATCCCCTTCGATATAAACATCTGTAGTTTTTATTTGATTCTCATTTACAATTTGAGCATTTTTAATAAGTATAGACATAGTTAATTAAATTTACGTTTTGAAAATATACTTTTTAATTTCAACTTGATGACACCAAAAACAGCTTCCCATATAATTCTTTTATCCATTTTTGAGGTTCCTTTCGTCCTTTCTGTAAAAATAATGGGTACTTCTTTGATGTTAAAACCAAGGTTGTAGGCTTTAAATTTCATTTCAATCTGAAAGGCATAACCCACAAAACGAATTTTATCCAAATTAATGGTTTCTAACACTTTTCGATGGTAACATACAAATCCTGCCGTTGTATCAAAGATAGGTATTTGAGTGATTAATCTTACATATTTTGAGGCAAGCCACGACATTAATACCCTATCCATTGGCCAATTAACGACATTGACACCTTCGCTGTAGCGTGAGCCAATGGCTACATCTGCTTTTCCTTTAAAACATGTGTTGTACAATCGGATCAAATCGTTGGGGTTGTGCGAATAATCTGCATCCATCTCGAAGATATAGGTGTATCGCCTTTCTATAGCCCATTTAAATCCCGCAATGTAAGCTCTTCCTAAGCCATCTTTAACTTGTCGAACTAAAAGATGAAGCCTTTCTGGATAAAGGGTTTTTAATTTTTTGACTCGATCTGCGGTTCCATCTGGCGAACTATCATCTACCACCAATACATCAAACTTGACACTTTGGGCAAATACATTTTTTACAACTCTATCTATGTTTTCGATTTCGTTATATGTAGGTATGACTACAAGACGTTTTATCATTTGCGCAAAAGTGAATGGACAAAAATAAGATAATATTTAATTTCCATTTTGGACTTTATGATTTTATCAACTTAGAAAAGCATGAACTATTCAATTTAAATTATACCATTTATAACTTGAAATTACCATAATAAATTGCCCTTTTTTCTGTATTTTATAAAGAAAAAATCATCAATTTCTTTTACAGTAATTTCAAATCACAAATAGTATTAGTGGCATAAAAGACGCAAACTAAACCCAATAGCAGTATTCGTTATTCTTATTAATAATTAAATTTGCAAATTCTAAATATATTGAGTGGAACGAATTATTCAATCTAATGATTGGTTTACGATTAGTCTAATCGTTTTCCTGCTAAGCCTTGTTGTTTTAAAACAAAGCAACAACGGAAAATACGCAAGATTGGTGAATTTTAGCTACATAGATTATTATTGGTTTAGCAATAATTTTGATAGACACTTTATTTCATATTTTGAATTATTGACCTATACGTTTTCGCATATTGTTTTCTCCCAATTCTTATTTGTGCTTATCGGGCGCAGACTGTCCATATACGATATTGAATTGTACGGTTTAGAATTGTTTATGGTTTTATTTATGGCCACATTACTTTTCTCTATTTTAAAATTTAACGTAGAGAAATTTGTGAATTATTGCATCAACAAATCGACAAGAGTTGCCTTTTATATATACTATAAACAAATTATATGGGTTTACGGATTGTTGATTGGCTTACCTTTTTTAATCCTAGACTTTTATGCTTCGGCAGTCGGAGTGCCTTTTTTTTATGGGTTTTTGATCATAGCAGCCGGATTTTCTGTGTTTAGGTTATTGCTTTTTGGGTATAAAAACAGAGCTTATATTTTAAAACATTGGTATTATATTATTTTGTATCTTTGCACGCTTGAAATAGCACCTTATTTCTTTATTTATAAACTATTTAGTAATAGATAATTTTTGTTAAAAGAGTGTAGTCTATGAAAGTGAAAACCATTTTAATTTCACAACCAGAGCCAAAAGCCGATAATTCTCCTTACACAGAATTGATTGAAAAGCACAATGTCAAGATAGATTTCATACCATTTATCCACGTGGATGGTGTTGAAAGTCGAGAGGTTAGACAGCAGAAAATTGATTTAACTCAGTTTACATCTATCATCTTGACGAGCAGAAATGCGGTTGATCACTTTTTTCGAATCGCAGAGGAAATGAGATATCCTATTCCAAATACACTGAAGTATTTTTGTCAAAGTGAAGCTGTAGCATTTTACCTTCAGAAATACGTGGTTTATAGAAAGCGTAAGATTTATGTTGCTAGAAGAACGTTTCATGATTTGGTAGAAATTATCAAAAAACACGAAACAGAAAAATTCTTGTTGCCATCTTCGGATGTGCTTAAACCATCTATTTCAAAAACCTTGGATTCTTTAAAAATTAATTGGAAAAGAGGAATTTTTTACAAAACTGTTGTTAGCGATTTATCCCATCTAGAAGATGTTTTTTACGATATTCTTGTGTTTTTTAGTCCAAGTGGAATAAAATCACTTTATGAGAATTTCCCAAAATACGAACAGAAAAATACTAAGATTGCTGTCTTTGGAAATTCAACACTTTCCGCGGCAAAGGAACATGGATTGAATATCAATATTAAGGCACCAACACCTCAAACGCCATCTATGACTAAGGCTCTTGAGGACTACATCAAAAAGAACAGTTAAGCTTTAAATTGCTCAAAGTCGTTTAGGGCGTTGTAATTGCGAGTCCAAAAAGCCATATCATAGGCAGAGCTTCTACCCAAAAAGAAGCGTAATATGCATTTTGATTTTCTTTGGAACCTATAATTGAGAGAATAAAGCTAACATAAACGATTAGGTGAAAGGCATTAAAGTCAAGCTTATCTATCCAAATGCGAGAAACCAAAAGGATAGAAATAACGATCATTCCAGCAATTTTCAGTTGTGCTATTCCTAAAGCGGTAGCCATAGTTTTCAAGGAATCTTTGTCGAATTTATAATCTCTAATTTCGAATGGAATCATCAGTAAAACTACCCATATGAAACGCTCGAGGATTTCAAAACAAAACTGAAAATCATATTCTGGGTTGATGTTTTTGTCCAAAAACGGATAAAAAAGACTAACGACAGTCCAAATGAACGCGATGATAATAACCTTTAGAAAAGGAATTTCTCTTAATGTTTTGTGAGGCAAAGGGACGGCATAAAAGACATTTATTAAACCAAGACAAAGCGATAATGCTATGGTGCTTTTGCTTACATAAAAACAATTCACTACAAATAAAAGACTTATGGCCATTGAGAAAACCTGAATAGCTTTTGATGCTTGAGGCATCATTCGCCGAGCCACCTTTGATTGAGGGAAATACTTCACAAAATTATAGCCTATGATTGTCGATAAAAAAACAAAACTCAACAAGGCATAGTCGGTACTTAATCCATAGGTCATTATGGTTATAATGCATAAAGAAACCACAGCTAAGGCTACATGAATACTTGACTTGATATAAAATCTAAATAGTTGTGACAGAATATGCATTTTTATAAAAAGTTCATCATTTATAGTCTTTACAAGATTTTATATCCCTCAAAATTACCATGTTTTTTTTGATTTATAACTCAGTCCTAAAGTCTGTCAACAACACCATGTTGAAATCTTAACTATTCAAGACTTTTCTTTAACAAGCGTTTTTTACGAAATCGATTACTTTTGCAAAATATCTCAAATTTTTCCTTTATAATGAATACAAATGTTTTTGCAAATAGACATATAGGTTCTAGTAAAGAACAGCATAAAGACATGCTCAATTTTATAGGCGTAGAATCTATAGAACAGCTTATGGCTGAAACTATTCCAGCTGACATCAGGTTAAAAAATCCGATGCAACTACCAAAGCGCATAAGCGAATACGAATTCAGTAAACATATAAGTCAAATTGCAGAAAAAAACAAAATATTTAAATCTTATATTGGATTAGGTTATCACCAAGCTATTTTACCTGCTGTAATTCAGCGTAATATTTTGGAAAACCCAGGTTGGTATACAGCTTACACGCCTTATCAAGCAGAAATTGCTCAGGGCAGATTGGAGGCCTTGCTTAATTTTCAAACCGTTGTTTGCGATTTAACGCAAATGGAAGTGGCAAACGCTTCTTTATTAGACGAAGCTACTGCTGCAGCCGAAGCTATGAGCATGTTATTCTCTGTTCGATCTAGAGAAAAGAAAAAGGCAAATGCCAATAAATTTTTCGTTTCAGAAAATGTGCTTCCTCAGACATTAGTTCTTTTACAAACAAGAGCTACACCTCAAAACATTCAACTAGTCATAGGAGACCCTGCACAGTTTGAATTTAACGAGGACTTTTTTGGACTACTTATTCAGCAAAGTGGTCATAAAGGAGAAATAAGAGATTATAGAAGCTTGGTAACATCTGCAAAGGCTATGGGCATAAAAGTCGCTGTTGCATCAGATATCATGAGCCTTGTTCTGCTAGAAGGACCAGGCGCTTGGGGTGTTGATGTTGTTGTAGGAACAACACAGCGCTTTGGTATCCCTCTTGGTTATGGTGGACCTCATGCAGCCTTTTTTGCAACGAGAGAAGCGTACAAAAGAAATATCCCTGGACGAATTATTGGAGTTTCTAAAGACCTAGATGGAAAAAGGAGTTTAAGAATGGCGCTTCAAACCAGAGAGCAGCACATTAAAAGAGATCGAGCGACTTCAAACATTTGTACAGCTCAGGTTCTTCTTGCCGTAATGGCTGGAATGTATGCGGTGTATCATGGGCCAAAGGGATTGCGCTTTATTGCAAGTCAAATTCATGCCAAAGCTGTGAAGTTGAGCAACGCACTCGAAGGTTTAGGTTTTGAACAAAAGAATGATTTATTTTTCGACACTATTCAATTAAATGCAGATGCAAACCTGATAAAATCCATAGCAGAAAGAAAGGAAATCAATTTTTATTATCCTGATGAATCAACCGTTTGTATTTCTTTAAACGAAACAACATCCGATGAAGATCTTGTCGAAATCCTTAGTGTTTTTGCGGATTCAAAGTCGTTAGAAGGTCAAACCATTGCAGATGATGGCGCTAGTTTAATAGATCGTTCTGAGCTTGTAAGAACTACAGCTGTTCTTCAAAATGCCGTTTTTAATTCTTATCAATCTGAAACAGAATTGATGCGCTATATCAAGTCTTTAGAGCGCAAAGATCTATCGCTTAACCATTCGATGATTTCATTAGGGTCTTGTACCATGAAGCTAAATGCTGCTGTAGAGATGTTACCGTTAAGTGATCATCGTTGGGGCAATATGCACCCTTACGTGCCAATAGCACAAGCACAAGGCTATCATCAGATACTTCATGACCTTGAAAATTATTTGACAGAAATTACTGGATTTGCTGCAACATCGCTTCAACCGAACTCTGGTGCTCAAGGTGAATATGCAGGACTCATGGTTATAAGAGCTTATCATCAATCTAGAGGCGATTTGGACAGAAATATTTGTTTAGTACCTTCTTCGGCTCATGGCACGAATCCTGCAAGTGCTGTGATGGCTGGAATGAAAGTTGTTGTTGTAAAGGCGAATGAAAAAGGAAACATCGACCTAGACGACTTGACAAGTAAAGCAGAAAAATATAAGGATAATCTTGCTGCTCTTATGATAACTTATCCTTCGACACATGGTGTTTTTGAATCGAATATAAAAGTGATTACAAAATGCATTCATGACAATGGAGGACAGGTTTATATGGACGGCGCGAATATGAATGCACAAGTTGGCTTAACAAGTCCAGGAGCTATTGGAGCGGATGTCTGTCACCTTAATTTACACAAAACCTTTGCAATTCCTCATGGTGGAGGTGGGCCAGGTGTAGGACCAATTTGTGTGGCTAAACAGCTTGCACCATTTTTGCCGACTAATCCAGTAATTCCAACGGGTGGAGACCAAGCTATTACGAGTATCTCTGCCGCGCCTTGGGGTTCAGCACTTGCATGTATTATTTCTTATGCTTACATAAGATTGTTGGGAAAAAGCGGTTTGAGGCATTCGACAGAAATAGCGATATTGAATGCCAATTACATTAAAGAAAAATTAAACGATCATTACGAAACATTGTACACTGGCGAATTTGGGAGAGCTGCACACGAATTCATTATAGATTGTAGACCGTTTAAGAAAAATGGCATTGAAGTAGTCGATATCGCCAAACGACTCATGGATTACGGATTCCACGCACCAACAGTATCTTTTCCAGTGGCTGGTACGATGATGATCGAACCTACTGAAAGTGAAAGTGTTGCAGAATTAGATAGGTTTTGTAGTGCCATGATAAGTATCCGTAAAGAAATTGCAGATTGTGAAGCATCAGACAAGAATAACCCACTTAAAAATGCACCGCATACCCTGGAAATGCTAACTTCAGATGAATGGAAATTCCCTTATTCTAGACAAAAAGCTGCTTTTCCATTAGATTATTCGTATGCCAATAAATTTTGGCCAACAACAAGACGAGTAGATGAAGGTTATGGCGATCGTAATTTAATCTGTACCTGTAATCCAATTGAGGATTATTTGGAAACGGAAGAGGTTTAAAGAAGTCTTTTTTTACTAAAAAATTGAGTTGTTTATTCTTATTAAAAGAAGGTTTTTATACAAAGAAAGGAATATAGACGAATTTGTTTATTACTACATATTGGTATAGAAGCTTATATACTTTTTGATGTATTTAAAACACCTTTAGCATGGAGAGAAGAACAGTTTCGATAAGTGATATAAGTGCTTCCAAAACTGAAGTTAGATTATTGAAACGATATGTGTTAGAATCCTTTAAATTCAGATGTTAAACTAAGCTTTAAAAATAGAAGAAGCGGGTATAGCGAGTTCTGGAAAGAGTTTTGAGCGTACAATATCTTCCATGCGTTCATAAGTTTCAAATTCAAGATAGTTTTGGCCTTCTAAGTAAAAGATTTGGACGGCTTTTGTTTCAGGATGTACAAGCCAGTATTCTTTAACGCCATTCTCTTGGTACAGATTAAATTTTTCGTTGTAGTCTTTTTTCATTGTCGATGTGGATAGCACTTCAACAATCAAGTCTGGTGCTCCAACGCAACCTCTTTCGTCCAGTTTGTCCATATCACAAACCACACAAACATCTGGTTGGACCACACTTTCTATTTCTTTATCGGCTTGGCCTTTATTTTTTAGAAGTCTAACATCAAATGGAGAGTTATATACTTGGCATGGCTCATTTTCAAAGAAAGTCCATAATTTAGAAGACAATGCAGTTTCAACTTGTTGATGAATTCTCTTTGGCGCTGGACTCATTTTATATATCCAACCTTTAATCAGTTCTACACGTTCATTAAACTGCCAGGTTAAATAGTCGGCGTAAGTATAGGTTTTTTTTAAATCTAATTTCGTTATATCGGTGATACTAGGCTTCATATCTGATAAGGATTCAGTCAAAAATACGCTATTTTTTTAAAATTTTATTCCAAAATAGTCATATAAATGAGACAACGTCCATGCTGGACCTATCATTAGGAATTGTAAGTCTTTCAAAAAAGATGGTTTCTTGCCTTCATGCTTATGTCCTATAAACTGAAAAATCCAAGCGATTACAAAAATAATAAGCATTGATAACCATAATGGTGTTATTTGGAGGGCGTCCACAACATGTACGCCATAAAGCACTAGTGACGAGAAAATAAGCATCCCAAGAAAAAGACTCAGGGAAAGTCTTAAATAATATACCAAACCAAAAACAATTAAACCTGTTCCAAAATGCACAAATGGACTTAACCAAGTGTCTTGAAACACATCAAACAGACCATATGTTGGAATAGAAGCCAGTAACCCAATAATGCTGAAGAAAATAGCAGGCACACAAAAATAGTGTATTATTTTGTTGAATTTTGTTTGGTGACTTACTGCATATTCGCTGAGAAGACTATCAATTTTTCGCATTTTCTTTTTTTAAGTGAAATTTAATCAAATTATTCTAATGTTGAAAATATACATGCAACTAACTATTATTCCAGCTGATATTATCTCTGTTTTATAAATGTATTTTAAAATGGAGTTATACGCTTCATAATTAATCTATAAAGTTATTGCTTTTGTAACTTAGGTTACCCATCAGGCAAGGTTCTGAAATTAGTTTTGTTTATACAAAAAATAGTTTAGATATGTTAGAGTTTATAAATGAGCCTTGGCCTTGGTATATTGCTGGGCCGCTAATTGGTCTTGTTATTCCAATTTTATTAATAGCTGGAAACAAATCTTTTGGAATAAGTTCTTCGCTAAGGCATGCATGTGCAGCTTGCGCCCCATCAAAGATCCCATTTTTTAATTATAATTGGAAAAAAGAAATTTGGAATTTAGTATTTGTTCTTGGAATACTCTTCGGAGCATTTATGGCGACAACATACATGACGAACACAGAACCGATGCAAATTCATCCAGAATTGATCACTGAATTAAAAGGTTATGGAATCACGGATTTTAATGCACTTGTTCCAGTTGAAATTTTTAGTTGGGAAACAATATTTAGTCTTAAAGGATTTTTGATGATAATAGTTGGTGGTTTTTTGGTTGGGTTTGGTGCGAGATATGCCGGTGGTTGTACCAGTGGACATGCCATTATGGGAATGTCAAATTTACAATGGCCATCTTTGATTGCTACAATATCGTTTATGATAGCTGGTTTCATCATGGCCAATTTTATTTTACCTCTTATCCTTTCACTTTAAATTTTAGAAAATATGCGCTATAACTATATATTAGAAAAAGAAGACCAAAGAAAAGTAGATGCGGTCTGTGTAAACGAGAGTAAACTCACTCACAAATGGTTCCACAATTTTAAATACTTGTTGGCAGGAATGCTCATTGGAATTGTGTTTGTAAAAGCAGAAATGATCAGCTGGTTTAGAATTCAAGAAATGTTCAGGTTCCAATCCTTTCATATGTATGGAATTATAGGTAGTGCTGTAGCTGTTGGTGTAATCTCTGTTTTATTAATTAAAAAATTTGATATCAAAACCATTTATGGCGAATCTATCGTTATTTCACCCAAAAAGTTCAATAAAGGACAAATATTTGGTGGTTTGATTTTTGGATTTGGATGGGCGATCACTGGTGCATGCCCTGGTCCACTTTATGCGTTAGTTGGTTCTGGTGCAACGGTCATCATTCTTTCAGTAGTAAGTGCAATCGCTGGAACTTGGGTGTATGGCTATTTCAGAGATAGATTGCCTCACTGATTTTTGCTCTAGAATAGCGATATCATAGCATAAGTACCAATAGTTAAGAAATTTGTTTAAACACAATTTTGTACAAATAAAATTATACAAAAAGGGCCTTTCCTTTAGGGTTTTTTGGTAGGATTGATTTTTCAATTTTAATTAAAAAGACTAATATTGTGCTAACAGATTTAACTTCCTTTGTTTATTTCCTGTTTGTACAAGTTAAACATGTTTTTGATTTTATTTATTGATAAAAAAAAGGAATCAGTTTTATAAATATAATTAATTTAATAAATAAATATTTATAATTAGTTTAACATTTATTTTTGCTATATTTGACAAGCACGTTTAAGTTAAATTCAATTCAACTGAAAATAAGGCAGGTATTGTTTTGAAATACAATTTCATTTCTTATACCAATGGAGCATTTTATTTCCAATTGATTTGAAAATCAAGTATGAAGCATTATTTAGAGCAAGAGCTAGAAACTTTACTTAAAGAAGACTCTGAAATCTTTAAGTTTATTCAAAACCATTCGTTGGATGGCTTATGGTATTGGGATTTAGAAAATCCTGATGAAGAATATATGGACAAACGTTTTTGGGAAGTGCTTGGTTATGACCCTAAAACAAAACAACACACGCCTAAAGAGTGGTTCAGTCTTATAGATCCTGTGCATCTTGAAGTTGCTAAAGAAAATGTGGATAAGCATTGCAAAGACAAAAATCACCCTTACGATCAAATCGTCCGATATACGCACAAAACAGGAAAAGATTGACCCGTCCTAAATTTGGTTGACACTTTATATGTTTATTCATATTCAAAGTTAATAACTTTTTTTGTTTGTTTACTTTGGTTATTAAATCTTTGTATGG
>JAUIFC010000239.1 GCA_030429455.1 Bacteroidia bacterium
GTAGAAAGGAAAAAAGGGCGATTTATTACGGTAATTTCAAGTTATAAATGGTATTGTACAAAACATGTGAATCATGATTCATTTGGATCAAGTCTGAATTTACTGTTCTAAGGCTAGATTAAGTTCTTGTTCTTTTTGGGGTTTAGATGATTTAAATTTTACCTTAAGCCCAAATAAAAGTCTTAGGATTCTCCATCTTTTTATCACAAACCAATATAAACCTATACTTGCTATAAGTGATAAAACTGTTATAAGAAAAGCCTGCATTCCATACGAAATATCCCATTTTAATACATAATAGCCAATAACAATTAGCGCAGGCTGATGCAATAGATAGAAAGGATAAATGGCCTCATTCAGTAATTTTCTGCTCTTATGGTCTTTATTACAATAAGTTCTAAAATACCCTAAGACTGTATATCCACAAGATAATGCTATTATTATCTCGATAACACTCATTATAAAAGATAGAATTTCGGAAGGTTGGGTAATTAGTTTTGGTAATGTAAATAAAAGTAAAGTGAAAAATGCAGTTTGAATGGCATATAATCGTCTGTCTCTCTGCAGGGATTCTATGATTTTCTTACTTGTGATTAGTACAAAGCCGATTAAAAAGTAAATCAAATAATAGCAGAAATAGGCCCAATCGTCAAATAAAGCATGTGTACTGTATGGATAATAATGTCTTAATATCCATTGCGATAGTATTAAAACGGGTAACACCCAATTCATTTTCATTTTTCCTGATGTCAATGTAATTAACTTTGCACGAACCATGTTATAATGCCCTGATTTCGTATATCTGATAAAGGGAGATATTAGCAAAGAAATGACTAACAAATACACGATAAACCATAAGTGGTGCCAAGATATATTTCCTTGTGGATACGGGCCACCATCAAACATGTGAGGATAATAGTCTAATAATGAAGTATATAAGTCGATGCGTTCGTAGTAAATCATTACTGGTACTAGTGTAAAAAACCCAAACGACAGAGGAATATACAATCGGGTAATGCGTTCTTTGACGTACTGCCATGAGGTTCTAAAGCCTAAAGCATAGTAAGTGCCAACACCTGAGACTAAAAATAATAAGGGCATTCTCCAGAGATGCAACCACCACATGATAGGATCCAAAAATGCAAAGCTTTCTGTGCTGTTAACGTGCCAGTGTTCTGGTCTAAATATCATTCCTACATGGAATAAAAATACACTTATAATCAGACCAATTCTTAACCAGTCGATAAAGTATTTTCTCTCTTTTGAATTTAATGCCGAAGCTTTCATTGTAATTTGTTTTTTAAAATGTTATTCAAAAGTAAATTCGGCATTAGTCAAACAACGACTGTGCCTATAAGTTAGGCGTTCGAGTTTATAGGCGAGAACATATTTTAATTGAAAATCAATAGGTTAAGAGTCTCTAAATTTTGAAGGTGTTTGTGAGGTAAATTTCTTAAAAGCAGTATTAAATGCCGATTTGGAGTTGTAACCAACCCGTTCGGCAACCTCTTCGATGGTCAATTTCTTGCCAAATTCAGACTTTAATATGGCTTTAGCTTCTTCAACACGGTATTGGGCAATCATTTCGAAAAAAGTTTGGTTTAACTTCTCGTTAATGACCTGAGATACATGATGTGCATTGTGATGAATAGACTTCGCTAATCCTGATAAGGATGCAGTGCTGTTTAAATGAAACTTCTCCTCTTTCAATTGATGCAAAATAGCATTTATAATAATTTCTTTACGTTCTTCAACCAATGATGACTTTTTGTATTTGACAATCGGCCCTTCCAAAAGAGTTGAAGTGTTTGAAAAATAATCCGAGGAATTCATGATGTGATAGGTGGTCAGAAGAATCATAAAGGTCATGTATAAAAAAATCATGTAGTCGCCAACATCATTTTTAAAAATCAACTTCACAGAAACCAATATTACAGTAATTATTAAAAAGTGGTAAAATGAATTCCGCAAAGAAGCCAATGTTGAATCTTTAGTCGTAAAAATCTTTTCTTTTTTTCGATGAGCTACTTTTAATATTTGCCATATGATAATACTTAAATATACTACAATATGTATAATCGTAGTAGTGTTGATGTAGTCTCTAATGCTTAAAGGATCTCCAGAATAAGGAACGTTGGTTTCCAAATATGGAAGCAAAAGTCCCATGGATCTAAGGTTGTCATTGTACTTAAATTCGTCAGGCATGCTAAAGAAAAATTGGCAATACCCAAACCAAAACAACATAGGAATAAAATGCAACCACCATAATTTTTGTTTTTTTGTATTGAGTTGAGTGATATTAAACAAATAAACCAGTGGTGCAATGGCAAGATTTAAGGGTTCTGAGAAATTGGTTAGTGAAAGGAATTGAAAAATATACCTTGTATAATTTAACCAACCTTCTAGCATGATCAATGCCAAGGCTAATAATAAAAAGCCCATATACAGGTTGGGTGATTTTGTTTTGTAGGATTTTTTGATAAAGAAAAAAGATAAAATCAAACCCAAAACTATCCCAATAAAAATAATGACTGAAATGAAATTGATATGAACGGGCATGTCCTGCATAGCTCAAATATAGAATTTCTTTTTAAAATATTTAATCGACTTTGTTTTGTTTCTTACACTGAAATTGACTTCTTAAACCATTTTGGTATGATAAATACAACTAGTTCGTCAGAGGATTCAAGGAATATTGATCATCAATGTTCGAGAGAAGGAAGTGTAAAGTCAATTCCTTATATTTACCCTATTAAAGAAAATTACCATTTTGGTGTTTTGCAAAAAAATATAAAACGGGTTTTACCATCATTCATTTATCAGTAAAACAATACTATGATGGATTCAATTATTGGTTTTCTATTGTTGTCGGGTATATCGGTGAGTTTCTTCGTGATTTTTCACTTGTTCCGTCAAAATAGAACATGGACGCTGCCAAATAGGATTGCCGTTGCGATTCAGTTGTTATGGTTGATGCGTTTTTTCCTGTTTTATGTCAAAGGACCTAATGTCCCTGTAGATAATCCTTTTGTAGTCATTTACGACCAAACGCTATTCTTTCTGGATGGCGTGTTGGTTTGGTTGTATGTCCGATCCTTGTTAAGACCTGACAAATCCTTCAAATGGATTTGGCTGCATTTCATACCCTTCGTAATTACATTCGCGTATTCCAGTATCATGGCTTTCTTTTTTGCGGATCAAGTCATCACTAGATTTAATGAACAATTGTTGGATATGAAAAATAAAACCATCGATCTTTCGACGACTGATATCATTTTCTTTATAGTTCTTATCAGTTACAACTTGATATACCTTTATAAAAGCGAAGGCATGACCAAAACCTATAATGACGACTTAAAGGAAAACCTTTCTAATGTTGATCATTTGACCATCAACTGGGTAGAACGCTTTAAACGCTTATGGATTGTTTTATTTTTTGTCCCATTGGCCTTGTATTTTGGCAATTATATGCAACCTGTTCTTGGACAAATAGAATTTGGAAATGTATTATTGATTTCCTTTTTTATCCTAGTGGTAGTTTTTAATTCATTTCTGCTCGAACAAACCTATAAACCCGTTTCTATATTTAAGACTGCAACAGAAAATAGCTCTGAAATCAAATTAAATCCTGAGGTTAATGCTGAAGTCAACACTAATTCAGCAAAGATTCTTGATGAGGTGTTGGGTGAAAATCAATACTACCTGGACGAAGAATTGAGTTTAAACCAGTTGGCTAATTATATGAACATGAAATCTACAGAGTTGACAGCCTTGATCAAACAAAGTCCCTATGAAAATTTCTACGACTTGATTAATACTTACAGGGTTGAAGAAGTCAAAAAACAATTGAAAGACACCAACGAGCAAATCATTCAGTTGGCCTATCAAAACGGATTTCGCAGCAAATCCACATTCAACAAAATCTTTAAAGACAAAACGGGAATGACACCTAGACAGTATAGATTGAGTTAAAACCTACGTCTACACTTAGCATGATTTTCTTTTTAAATGCTTTATTGTGGTGTAAGACCAACCTATCAGAAGACGGATTTGTATTCTGCTAATTGAGTCTGGCAGAGCTGCATACTCGACTGTAGCCAGTTATTTGTTATTTACTTGTATTTGTTCGGTCAAAAATTCAATAACACCTTCCAAATAGCTTTTCAAATTCTGATATTCTTCTTCTCCAGGAATCCACATTGCAAATTTCCAGTACTTCCATTTATCTTGTCCATTAGTTGGTGGGATAATGAGAAACTGTTGTTCATCTTCAAGTCCTGCAATCATAATTGCTCTTTCTAAATCGCTCACGACATCATTTAATTCTGCCATCTCTTTCCACGTGCCAATTACATTCCACTGGAAATTTCTATAAAAATCGATTTCATCTACTTTTTGAAAACTTGGTTCAACACTATTTGAACAAGTTGGAAATCCGTTTGAAGTTCTTACCATTTCAATATAGTCTTGAGGAAATTTTATTCCCAGTCGTTTTTCTGCATTTTCAACTTCTTCCGAACTTGCTGGAAGATTACCAATCCATTTAGTTTTGATTTGTTCCTCAGTGTAGTTTTCG